>JAPJRC010000002.1 GCA_030824805.1 Micavibrio sp. | reverse complement strand
ACATCATTTACAATCTTGCGAAGTTTGTGTTCAAACGCGAAGTCGATATTCTGGCGAAACCGGAAAAGAACAAGCTCGACATTCTGATCAAGATCAACCGCGACATCGCGGGCGGACTCATGACCGGGATGAAAAATGCGCAAGCAGAAAACGCCTCTTCCGCAACCGCGGCCACAACGGATTCCGCAAATGCAGAAGACACAAAAAAACCGCCCACCGGCGGCTGGAATTCGTCGGCGTAAAAGCCTTAGACTTGTGTGTCCACTGAAACAGTTTGAGTCGGCGCCTGCTGTGTGGGCGCCGAACTTGCTTCCGCGACCGGCGCATCGGGCACGTCTCTTACTTCGACCGCAACCTCTTCGCGAACTTCGGTGTATTCGCTGGGACGTATTGCATTGGAAGTTTGCGCGCGGCGATAGGCTTCCAACTGGCTTTCCGTCGGAATCTGGCGAAGAACATCGCCGGACTGATTGTCACGGATTTGCAGGATCGCCTTATCGAAATTCGTGTCGACCTTGATATAAAGGCTGAGGTAAGGCGCTTGTGTGCTGGCCTGCTGCACACGCTCGGGATTGGCGGCATAGGAATTTACTACACTCTGCTGCTCGGCGACAGCTCTTGTGTATTGAGCATTAGACAAAACTGAATTTACAGCTTCTAACATTCTTAATTTCCTAACCAAAGTGTGCGGTTTGAGCGGCACACTACCCTACTATCACTCTACCAAAACAGGGTCAGATTGTCAACTTTTTTGCACCTTTAAGGCAAATAATCGATCAACTAACGGACCGCGCATTCCACAGTAGGGTTTTGTTAATTATTTGGTTAAGCCTAATACTGCAATAAAAATTGCGCATCAATAATTTATGAATACTGTAAATGTAAAATCATTACTGTATTAAGTGTACGATCAAAAGTACTACAATCAATAATGTCTAATAAATTCAACCCCTTCCCTGCGCTGATTTTTTTACCCGGGAATTAGGGGTTCATTAACAAGATTCGGCCCATAATATTTTCATATTACAAAAATATATGGGTATGCTTATGACGGAACAAACACATAGCTACGGCGCGGAAATCACGCTTTTACCCCCACCAACCACGCAGCGTTGGGTAAAATCGAGGAAGCTGGCCGTTATAAAGGCGATAGAAAACGGCATCCTGACGGACGAGCAGGCCTGCCAGCGGTATTCCCTGACCGCGGAAGAGCTTGAATCATGGAAAATCGCTCTTAACCGGCACGGTCCGGGTGCGTTAAGAACCACACATTTGAACCGTTACCGTCGCGCCGAGCACAGCAAACACCCCCCTTCTTCTTAAGCCAGACGCCGGTCTAGCACTTTGTAAGGCAAGGAAAAGCGCCGCCGCCCCATGTGCGGCCGCCTTACGATCGGCGGTGGAAAAACCCTTAAAAACCGTTTATAATAGTTAATGAATGACCTATCGATTCGACCGCCAGGCTGGATCGAACGGGGAAATATAAAAAGTCATTCAGGCGTCTGCCCTCATCCTCTGGGGGTTTTCTTGTGGCGCGGGTGATCTGAAATGGGCAACTAGACAGGTTTTAAAACGTGAACAGTTTTCTGGAAACAATAAAGCAACTTGGCGCCGCCCGCATTGCGATTATGGGCGCTGTCCTGCTCGGCCTCATGATCTTTTTCGTCTTCGTCTCGCTGCGCGTTTCCTCGGCAGAAATGAGCCTGCTCTACAGCGATCTCTCCAACGTCGATTCCGGCGCAATGGTCGCAAAACTGGAAGAATCGCAAATCCCTTATGAAGTCTCGCCCGACGGCTCGCGCATCATGGTCGCCGATACGGATGTTGGCCGTGCACGTATGCTGCTTGCCGAAGCGGGCCTGCCGAACGGCGGATCGATGGGATATGAAATCTTCGACAAGCAAAGCGGTTTCGGCACGACCAACGCCGTGCAAAATATCAATGCGCTCCGCGCACTCGAGGGAGAGCTCTCCCGCACCATCAGCACGCTACAGCCTATCCGCAGTGCGCGCGTGCATCTGGTGTTGCCGCAACGCGAACTCTTCGCGCGTGAAGCACGCCCCGCCTCCGCGAGCGTCGCGGTCCAGCTTCGCCCCGGCCAGCGTATAGAGAGAGAACAAATTTCTGCGATCCAGTCATTGGTCGCGTCCGCTGTTCCGGAATTGAAAATGGAACAGGTGTCGATCATCGACCAGAACGGCAGCCTGCTTGCACGCGGCGGCGACAATATGGGTGATCAGGCGGCGATGAAAGCCGAAGAGCTGCGCATGAAGCAGGAACAACGCCTTATCCAGACCATCGAAGATCTGGTGGGCCGCACGGTCGGTTACGGCAAAGTGCGCGCATCGGTTACGGCAGAGCTCAACTTTGATCGCGTTACGACGGCGGAAGAACTGTTCAATCCGGAACAGCAGGTCGCGCGCTCCACACAAACGGTGGAAGAAGGCGCTACGGAAAGCGAAGCAGACACCGCCGAAAACGTTACAGTTGAAAACAACCTGCCCGGCGTGGGCGCGGACACACTCGGCGCAGGCACGCCGACATCGACCAGCAACCGCACCGAAGAGACAACAAACTACGAAATCAGCAAAACCGTGCGCAACACCGTGCGTGAAGGCGGCGACATTCGCCGCCTCTCCGTTGCCGTTCTGGTTGACGGTACATCTGCAACGGCGGAAGACGGCACAAAGACATACCAGCCGCGCAGCGACGCCGAACTCGACAAAATTGCCGCCCTTGTTCGTTCCGCCATCGGATACGATTCAGAGCGCGGCGATACGATCGAAGTCGTGAACATGCAGTTCGCGGAAATCGACACGAGCGAAGACCTGCCTGACAACACACTGTTTGGTTTCGACAAAAACAAACTGCTCGATGTGGCAGAAGTCATCACGGTTGCGGTCATGATCATCCTTGTCATCCTGCTGGTTCTCCAGCCGATGGTTGGCCGCCTGATTGCAGCCGACGGCGGCACAGGCATGGATGACGAAACGGAAGCAGACCTTATTGCATCCCGCGGCATGGCCCCCGCCCTCGAAGGACCCGCGCAGGAATTCGAACCTGCCAACCTTGATGAGGATGATAGTAGCAGCATGATCGACGTCCAGAAGGTCGAAGGTAAAGTCAAAGCGTCCAGCGTCAAGAAAGTCGAGGACATTGTAGATGCCTATCCAACGGAAACCGTTTCGGTTATCCGCAGCTGGATGTCGCAGGATTGATATAGGGGATATCAGGGGATATGCGGGTAAGGGAAGATTATAGAACCTTAAGTGGCACCGAAAAGGCGGCCATCTTCATGCTCGCGCTCGGCGAAGATTACACCGCCAAGATTTTCGAACATATGGACGACGAGGAAATCCTCGAACTTTCGCAAACCATGGCCACACTCGGTAAGGTCAACGCGAATGTCGTTGAACGCCTATTCGTCGACTTCGCAGAGCAGATGTCATCTTCCGGCACGCTTGTGGGTTCGCAGGAATCCACCGAGCGCCTTCTCCTGAAGGCCGGTATGAGCAAGGAAAAGATCGACCAGATCATGGAAGAGATCCGTGGTCCGGCCGGTCGCACCATGTGGGAAAAGCTTGCGAACGTAAACGAAGAAACGCTCGCAAACTTCCTGCAAAAGGAATATCCGCAAACCGTTGCCGTCGTCATGTCGAAGATTACGACCGATCACGCCGGCAAGGTTCTCGCCCTGCTCCCTGAAAGCTTCGCACTCGAAGTCATCCACCGCATGCTTCGCATGGAAGCCGTGCAGAAAGACGTTCTCGACGATGTCGAGAAAACGCTGCGCCAGGAATTCATGTCGAACCTCGCAAGAACCGCGCGCCGCGATTCCCACGAGCACATGGCCGAGATCTTCAACAATCTGGACCGTGCCGCGGAATCCAAATTCATGGAAGCACTCGAAAAGACCGTCCCGGAATCGGCCGAGAAAATCCGCTCGCTTATGTTCACCTTCGAAGACCTTCAAAAGGTTCCTCCGGCCGGTATCCAGGCGATTATCCGCGCATCCGACAAAGACAAGTTGCCGACCGCGCTCAAAGGCGCGACAGACACGCTGCGCGACCTCTTCTTCTCGAACATGTCCGAACGTGCAGCGAAGATCATGCGCGAAGATATGGGTGCCATGGGCCCTGTCCGCCTTAAAGATGTCGAGGAAGCGCAGCTTCACGTTGTCGGGGTTGCCAAGGATCTGGAAGCGCGCGGCGAAATCACCATCTCTTCCGGCAGCGAGGAAGACGAGCTTATCTACTAGCGTATGGTTTTCCGCCTTACGCAGGCATCAGGTTTTGAATGGATAAAAAGTTCTTTTTCGACGTTAATATTTTCGACGCACCGCCCAAAGACGAGGCGGTCGAGAATTTGCCGCCGCCACCTCCGGTTTTTTCCGAAGACGAGCTTGCCGCCGCGAAAGACATCGCTTTCGAACAAGGGCGCCAGCAAGGCCAGAAAGAACAGCGCGAAGCCCGCGAAACCCATGTGGCCGATACGCTCAAGGTTATAGCCGACGGCTTTTCCCGCTTGTTCGCTGCGGAAACGGTGCGGGAATCTGTTTTCGAAAAAGAATCCCTGCGGCTTGCCGTAGCCACGCTGGACCTGATTTTTCCCTCGCTGAATGAAAAACTGGGCCACGAGGAAGTTCATAAAATCATCGAGAAAACGCTCATAGACCACAGAAAGACCAAGGAAATAAAGATTTCCGTGCCGCAAGGGATGAAAGGCGAAATAGAGACGCTCATTTCGCGCATCCGGAGCGGTGAGCACGAGGAAGTGTTGTGGCGCGTTGTGGAAGACCCTGCCCTTTCTCCCGGCGATTGCCGCCTGGAATGGAGCGATGGGGGCGCCACGCGGGATTCTTTGCGCACCGCGCGCGACATACGCCGGAATATCGAGGCAGTGCTGCGTGAGCGCCTGCCGCAAGCCGTTGATTTGAATGATAGTGATATGGCCAATAGTGATGTATTATTGGAAGACAAGGACGAATCAGCTGCCAGCGCTGAGGGAGAGACACCATGAGTGACGAAACACAGGAAAAAGACCTTTCCTACAACCAGATTCAGGAAGCCGAAGGGGCACGCGAAGCAGAGCGCGACTGGCCGATCGGCGAACCGATGGCAAACGACGTTTCCGCCATCTATGACATCCCTGTCCAGATATCCGCCGTTTTGGGACGCTCCACCATGCAGGTCAGCCAGCTTCTGAAACTAGGGAGAGGCGCGGTGGTAGAACTTGACCGCAAAGTCGGTGAAGCCATCGATATCTACGTCAACAACCGTCTTGTCGCGCGCGGCGAAGTCGTCGTTGTGGAAGACAAGCTCGGCGTGACCATGACCGAGATCGTGAAATCCGACCGGGGCTAACGGCTCATGAGCGACCTCGATCCGATTCTTCAAAGAAACGCCCGCGTTGAAGCAGACAAAGCATGGGAAACTTCGTGGGCGCGCAAGCTTATGATTTGCGTTCTGACATATGTTTTCCTTTTGATATATTTGCCCATGCTGGGCCATGAAAAAGCCTATCTGCATGCGACTGTGCCGGTCTTTGGCTATTTGTTTTCAACCGTTACTATCCCCTTCGTAAAAAAATGGTGGCTGGAAAATCGCTACAAAAAGAAAGACTAAAAGACTATGCGTTTAATGATCGTTGGACATCTGGAAGGCTATATCAGCATCGCGGGCAAAATCGCCCTGCAAAAAGGTGCGAAGGTCATTCATTGTGAAGACACCGAAGAGGCTCTCGGCGCGCTGCTGAACGGCAAAGGCGCGGATGTCGTAATGTGCGACGTCAAACAAAAGATCGGGCCGTTTGTGGCCGCACTGGAAGAAAACCGTATATCCATTCCTGTCGTTGCCTGTGGTATAGGCTCCGATGCCCGCACCGCTGTCAAAGCCATTCAGGACGGCGCGAAGGAATACATCCCGCTTCCGCCGGATGCGGAACTGATCGCGGCCGTTCTCGAAGCCGTGGCAGAAGAACCCTCTTCGATGATCGCCAATGATGTGGCGATGCAGAACGTCCTGAAACTCGCCGACAAGATCGCGCCTTCCGAAGCCACAGTCCTTATCACCGGCGAGTCCGGCACCGGTAAGGAGATCATGTCGCGCTACATGCACAAGAAATCCAAACGCAAAGACGGGCCGTTCATCGCCGTCAACTGCGCGGCTATTCCTGAAAACCTTCTGGAATCCGAACTGTTCGGGCACGAAAAAGGCGCCTTCACCGGTGCGAACGCACGCCGTATCGGCAAGTTTGAAGAATCTTCGGGCGGTACGCTGCTGCTCGACGAGGTTTCAGAGATGCATCCGCTCCTGCAGGCAAAACTGCTCCGCGCCATTCAGGAAAAGGAAATCACGCGCGTAGGCTCCAACGACGCGGTGAAGGTGGATGTGCGCATTCTTGCCACGTCCAACCGCAATCTTGAGCAATCGGTACAAAAAGGCGAATTCCGCGAAGATTTGTACTTCCGCCTTAACGTCGTGAACATCAAACTGCCCGCCCTGCGCGAACGTCCGGGCGATATCATCCCCCTCGCCCAGTTCTTTACCGACAAATACGCCGATGCGAACGGCGTGCCGAAGAAAAAGCTTTCTAAAGATTCACAAAAGAAGCTCGCCGCTTACAACTGGCGCGGCAACATACGCGAGCTGGAAAACACCATGCACCGCGCGATTTTGATGAGCCTGGAAGACGAGCTGGAGCCCGACGCCATCCATATCCAGTCGAGCGAATTCACCTCCTCTACCGCCGCCAGCGCGGCAACACCCGGCAATGCACCGAGCCCCACGGGCGTCGGCAGCGCCGCACAACCATCCGCGCCTGCCGTTAAAAACACAGGCGGCGTGGAATCCCTCGTCGGCCGCACGATTGCGGATGTGGAACGCGATATGATTATAGACACGCTGGGCCATTGCCTTGGCAACCGCACGCATGCAGCAAACATCCTCGGCATTTCCATTCGAACGCTGCGTAACAAACTGGCGCAGTACAAGGATGAAGGCGTGGATATACCGCCCGCTGTCGGCGGCGGGTTCTAATTTTAGAAGCGGTATCCCGGAATTTGTTCCTGCATCATCGCGATGCGGTTGTTCTCGGCGATCTGCGGTGCCATCCGCGTCTCAAGAAGATCCATAATCTGGTCAAAGTTTTCCGCGGCGGGCGATGACGTGTAATCGGTGTTATCCGCCACGATTATCTCGCGCTGATAACGGCTGACAAAGCCGGGCATCGTCACTTCTTCCGCGCCTCTTTGCGATTGCAGCGCGTAATGCGGCACGGGCGTTTTGGGTGTTTGCATTTCACTGTCGTGCGAACAGGCGATTA
Organism: Micavibrio sp.; assembly: GCA_030824805.1. Lineage (GTDB taxonomy): Bacteria > Pseudomonadota > Alphaproteobacteria > Micavibrionales > Micavibrionaceae > Micavibrio_A. The sequence goes on along the minus strand of JAPJRC010000002.1, from coordinate 107,731 downwards.
ACAATGAACAGGATAAAAGAGCTGTGAAGCGAATGACGGATTTTTGCATTCGCCCATTTCATCACACCGATATGAAGAAACTGTTTTTTATAGATAAAATTTTAGGAAGATAACTTTGCTAGAATTTGTAGCCGGGAATCTTTTGCTGAAGAACGGCGATCTTGTTGTTCTTTGCAATTTCATCCGCCATCAACGCTTCCAGATGGTCCATGACATCATCGAAATACTGCGATTGCGGTGAGGCGTTCGGGTTGTTCGTGCCGCCCGTTACAATGATTTCTCTTTGATAACGGCTGATCGTGCCCGGTGCGCGCGATGCAGGCGTTTCAAGCGTCGGAGCAGGCGTGTCCGCGTCGTCGAATGCATACGCATTCATCGTGCCCATGGAAGCAAGGCACGACACAGTCATGGCTAATGTCAAAAAAACAGAACGCAAAGGAAGGCCCCCGGTAGAGAACGAATCAATTCGTATCTTGATACCATTCTGCGCCGTACAGCACCACAAGGCAAAAGTATTTCAAGAAAAAACCCCGCATTTCTGCGGGGCTTATGGATAGTCTCTCTGTAAACTTATTGCGTGACCGGCGCAGGCTTGGGCATGACCGGCAGCTCATGATGCACCGACGGGCCGACAGTGGCCGGATCGATCTGGCCTGGCGTTACCGGCACGAATTTCGTCGTGGTCGTTGTGGTCGTTACCTGCGTCGAACCGATAAAGACAACTTTCACGCCGTCGTTGACGGCCTGTGTTGGCGGTACGGTCGCCGGAATGGCTTCCGAAGGCACTATGGTGATGCGGTCGGGCGTAACGCCTTTGGCGGCAAACGCATTCTGTACCGCGGCAATACGGGCCGCGCCCACTTCATCGCCCGGTGCGGACAATGCGACCTTCAAAGGAGCGTTTTCAGGCTTCAAAAGATAATTGGCAATATACTCAATGCGGTTTTTGGAAGCGTCATCCGGAACCGCGCTGGTTTGCAGGAAGCCGATCTGGAAAACCGTGGAGGCATCGGCTTCTCCCGCGGCCGGCATAATCAGCATAGCCATGGATTGTTCGAACTGGGTTTTGCATTCGGCAAAATGCGTGTCTTCGTCCGCCTCTTCCGCGCGCTCAAGCCAGCAGTCAAAGCTGGATTGCGCTTTTGCCAATGCCGGGCCGTTTTCCGGCGTGTTTTGTGTTTTGAGGGCGGCGATAAGATCGGAACGCGCTTGTGTCAATTCGCCCACATGCTGGGAAGGAATATCAAAGGCAGAAATTTTGGAGGGACCTGTGAACTGCCCTTTTTGCGCGCTTACGGCTTTCTTCGTGTATTGCTTGGCGGCTTTGTAATCATACGCCTTGTCGTTTTCATAGCGGGCCAGATCGTAATATTCGCGCGCAAGGAAAGTGTTGATCGATCCACCCGTGGCGGCAGGACCGCCCGCTGCCGGTGCGATATCCTGTGGCGATACCGGTGCGGCAGAGGCATAGGCCAGTGTCGTCTGGTTTGTTTTCATCGGACCGTCGAGCGATGCGAGATCATCGCTATAGTGCTCACAGGCGCCGAGAGCGAGTACGGACAGAACCATCAGAAGTTTCGACATGCGTTTCATATTTCAGTCCCCTTAAAAATATTTTCTATAACTAAGCCATATTATTGAAAACAGCAAGCGGCTTTTGTGGTGAAATTGTATGCCCGTTCGCAGATCTTGCAAAGGAAATTGGCAAAATCATCCGGAAGGCCTTTGAAAAACAGCGGCTTATATACGGCGCAATCGGCTGTGCGCGATCCTTGAAAGCTGCCGAATTCCCTATACAATTCCACGGCTTAAGCATTAAAATGGTAGAAATACACCCGTCCAACGATCAGCCGATTAACAGCATACCTTAATATATGGCCGTACCGTCCCCCATACCCTCCGCCGGAACCGGCGGCACATCCGCGGCGAAAAGCGCCTTGAGCGGCGTGCTGCGCGGCGACACGGTTCTGGCCATCGGCATCGTCACGATCCTGATTTTCATGCTGATCCCGATTCCCACCTTCCTACTGGATCTGGGACTGGCGATCTCCATTCTCTTCTCGGTTTTTATCCTGATGCTGACCCTGTCCATCGGAAGACCGCTCGAATTCTCAACCTTCCCCACCGTGCTGCTGATCTCGACGGCGCTCCGCCTCGGCCTCAACATCGCGGCCACGCGTCTTATTCTCGCGCACGGGCACGAAGGCACAGATTCAGCCGGTCATATTATTCAGGCGTTCGGCGGCCTCATCATTTCCGGCAACTTTATTGTCGGCGCGGTGGTGTTCGCGATCCTTATCATCATCAACTTTGTGGTTGTTACCAAGGGTTCGGGCCGTATCGCAGAAGTCGCGGCGCGTTTCAGCTTGGATGCCATGCCAGGCAAGCAGATGGCGATCGACTCCGATTTGTCATCCGGCCTGATCACCGAAGACGAAGCGAAAATCCGCCGCAAGGAACTTGAACAGGAAAGCGGCTTCTTCGGGGCTATGGACGGTGCGGCGAAGTTCGTGCGCGGCGATGCTATCGCCGCCTTGCTGATCGTGTTCATCAACATAATCGGCGGCATTATCATCGGCACCGTGCAGGAAGGCATGAGCCTTGGCGATGCCGCGCAGACATACACCATTCTCACCATCGGTGAAGGTCTCGTCTCGCAGATCCCTGCCCTGATCGTATCCATCTCCGCCGGTCTTCTGGTTTCAAAGGCAGGCGTCGAAGGCACCGCGGACAAAGCCCTGCTCGACCAGTTCTCGCGCTATCCGAAGGCGATGGCCTTCACCGCGATCCTGATGCTTGCTACAGCCATCACACCCGGCCTTCCATTCACGCCGTTCGCATTTATGGCGACGGTGTTCGGCGGCCTCGCCTACATGTCGTGGAAACGCCAGGAGGTGGAGAAAGAACAAAAGGCCATCGCCGCGCTTCCGCCGAAACCCGGATCACCGGGCGCAAAGCCCGCGGAAGAACCAATCTCCAAGGCGCTGGCGATGGATATCATCCGCCTTGAACTCGGCTATGGTTTGCTGTCCCTCGTTCAGGGCGAAGGCGGTAACAAACTGACCGACCAGATCAAAGGCCTGCGCCGCCAGCTCGCAGAGGATATGGGCTATGTTCTCCCCGCCGTGCGCATTCAGGACAATTTGCAGCTTCCTGCCAACTCGTACTTTGTGAAAATCAAGGAAATCGAAGCGGGTCGCGGCGAAGTGCGTGCGGGCATGCTGATGTGTATGGACCCGACCGGCGCGCCCATTACGCTTCCGGGCGAAAACACGGTAGAACCGACCTTTGGGCTTCCCGCCATGTGGATCGACGAACAATACCGCGAGGAAGCGCACTTCAAAGGCTATACCGTTGTCGATGCACCGACCGTTATCACGACGCACATCACCGAGCTCGTCAAAGACAACATGGCCGACCTACTCTCTTATGCCGAGACGCAAAAACTACTCGACGAATTGCCGAAGGAATACCAGAAGCTGGTCGCCGATGTTATTCCGGGCCACATGACGGTGGGCGGCCTGCAGCGTATCCTGCAAAATCTCGTTTCCGAGCGTGTGTCGGTGCGCGATCTTCCGACCATTCTCGAAGGTATCTCGGAAGCAACCGTATATACAAAGAACATTGCGTACATAACTGAGCATGTGCGCTCCCGCCTCGCACGCCAGATTTGCGATGCCAACACCAACGCATCCGGTTTCGTGCCGCTGCTCACGCTTTCACCGGAATGGGAACAATCCTTCAGCGAGTCCCTGCTCGGCGATGGTGAGGACAGACAACTCGCAATGGCCCCCACGCAGCTCCAGAACTTCATCACGGCGGTGCGTGAAGCCTACGACAAATTCATGGCTGTCGGTGAAACACCCGTGCTGCTCACCTCGCCCTCCATCCGCCCGTTCGTGCGTTCGGTCATCGAGCGCTTCCGCCCATCGACAATTGTCATGTCGCAAAACGAAATCCATCCAAAGGCAAAAATCAGAACGCTCGGTCAGGTCTGATGTTAATTCTTAAAGAATTCAACCCTCACGACACGCGGCCTTATTGCTGTTACGGCATTGCGATTCTATGTACTTTAATTTTCCTGTTTGAAGCCCTTCTTTCCGAAAAAGGCTTCACCCGCTTTTTAGATCAGTTTGCGCTGATACCCGCTGAATTGTTTCAACGGAATGAATGGGCCACGTTGCTGACCAATACTTTTCTTCATGCGGATCTATTCCACCTGCTCGGGAATATGATCATTCTTCTAATCTTTGCCGACAACATAGAACATGCGTTCGGCCGTATGCGTTTCCTGCTTTTCTACGTGATGGCCGCTGTTGTCACATCTTTTACCGCCGCCTGTTTTTCTCCGAATTCTATCATTCCCCATTTGGGAGCGAGCGGCGCAATCATGGCCTGCTGCGGCGCATATTTCATTTTATTTCCCAAAGCGGAAATACAGGTTATGTTCGGGCCGATCTGGCTTCCCCTCATCACTGAAATCAAAGCCTTCTTTCTTATGCTTTCGTGGTTCATCCTCGACATAATCGGCTTTTATCTCGTCGACAATTCGCAAGGCCGAATATCCTACATGGCCCATATTTCCGGCTTTCTTTTGGGCGTTATCTTTGGCCGCATACTTAAACAATATGACAGTGATTATGACGGATATATTTTACCCAACGGTGTCTGGGTCCGTTATAAGCCCGTAACATCACGCCGCGATGAAATGCTGGCCAAGCTCGGCGCAAAATCTGGCTTGGGCCCCAAATATAGCCCCCGCCCGTCACAAAATAACGGTGACAGCGTGTGGGATAAATATAACCTTGAATAAACCGAATGGCTGAACCGCAATTTCTTGAAACATCCTGCCACACTCTCTGGGAGCAATTTGCAGCGGACATTGAACGCGTCGAAAACAAGCGTCGTGCCGCCGTGCGCTCCGTCTTCGGTTCGTTCGTGATTGTTTTCTGCCTTGGCATGCTCGGTGTGCCACAAGAAGACGTTCTCGGTTATATAGCAGGTTGTCTGCTCATCGCTTTAATACCATCGCTTCTTATTTACCGCCTGCTACGCCGCAACCAGTGGCTTTTGAACAAGCCACTTTCAGCCATTATCTGCCGCGCGATATTCGGCAACGCGTACAAAGCGTGGGGTATCATCGAGGCGGACGAAATGGCGCGTCATGAAATTCTTCCCGCCCATTGCCGCCTGTACCGCGAAGAAGGATACTCCCTGAACCTGCATGGTTATCATATCCGTTTTCAGGAAATTGACGCGGTGCGCAGCACGCACGCAGACTCTGTGCGTGAATGGCACGAACGTTCGGTCGGTTCCGGCCTTTATATCCTGATAAAACTCAAACGCGACCTTCCCGCACACACGATCCTATTCACAAAAAAGACAGCGCGGACTTTTTTAAGGCGCTTCGTGAAGAAAAACTTGGGGCACTATCAATCCGTCGGCCTTGTAAGCCCCCGTTTTGCAGACGCGTTCGAGGTGCTGACCACCAACCAGACCGAAGCGCGTATAGCCTTTCATCCCGCCTTCATGGAAAAGTTCATGGAGCTTGCGTCCCTGCTGAACACGCAAGACATCGAAGCAAGTTTCCGCACCAATGAATTGCTAATCCACGCGCGTTACAAACACGACATGTTCCAGCTCGGGCATTTTTTCCATCCATTGACCGAGGCGGATATAGATTCCCTGATTCAGGAACTTAAAATTTACGGGGCTATCGTGGATAGCTTGAAGCTTAACCCCTACACAGCGCCATAAATTGTTATAATATGGTGAAAAGCTGGAGGCTTATAATATGAAGATACTCATCCATTGGTTCCTGTCCGCCGTCGCCGTATGGCTCGTCTCGGAAATTGTGCCCGGCTTCAACGTTGCCAGCCTCGGCTCCGCACTTATCGCCGCGGTGGTCATCGGTCTGGTCAACGCCACACTTGGCTTCGTCCTGAAATTGGTGACGCTGCCCTTTACCATCGCCACCCTCGGGCTGGTCTGGCTAATCATTAACGGACTGATGCTTCTGGTGGCGGCACAGATCGTTCCAGGTTTTGCGATCTCCGGTTTCCTTGCGGCCTTCTTCGGCGCGATTGTGCTCAGCATCGTGAACATGATCCTCCGGACATTGTTTCTGGATAAGGATTAATCAGATCCAGGCTGCGGCGTAGTTGATTCCGCTGCTTTTCGCGCCCTTGTAATCTCCGCCGTAATATGTGCTTGCCTGCCAACCGGCAACACACACACCGTCTTGTTTTAAACCGGCGCATACTTTCCACGCCTGCTGTAATTTGCCAGCGTCGGGCACTAACGCATCATCCGGCCATGCATTCTGAAACGCTCTTACTGCCGGGGCGAATATTTCCGACTGACGGTTTTCGCTCGATAGTTTTTCGCTGCGACGATCCTCGATCGCATCCATATCGAGAACAACCGCCACACGCGGCTGGTTTAACGTGGCAGGCAGATAGCCGAAATTGTCCTCCCGGATTTCCAAAAAGCTTGGAAAGTGAATTTTATCTGCGATCAATTGCCGCGCGCTGACAATCATGTCCTCCTCGCGCGGCGGAGAGGCAATGCCGGGACAGATTTCTATGCGGAACGGCCCCACATCCTTTTTGAAAAGCGGCTGAAGAACCAGCGGATGCACAATGGAAGGAAATTTCACGCGATCGATAAGCCGCATAACGCATGCCGGCTCATCCAGAAAAACCAGCGCCCCTTTGTCACGTGTGCGTGTGAACTGGCCTTTTTCCGGCAGCGGCATGTTCATGGCCGCAAAGAAACCGCTCAGGCTGTCGGCGCAGTCTATCTTGTTCCAGTGTTTCATTTCCTGTGACAAATTCATGCTGGCAATATATTTAGTTATGAAAATCTTAGCAAGAAAATGCTTTTGGCGGCTGATCCGCTTTTAATCCATAATATCGTTACCAAATCTTTAAAATCCTAGTACCCTCTGTTACAGTGATTCTGGAATACGTATAATTCATTGATTCGAAGTAACCCCACTCATGCGGCTTAAATCCTTTACGGCCAACACGATGAAAGAAGCCATGCAAATGATCCGCGAAACCCTCGGCGAAGACGCTATTATTGTCTCCACGCAGGAAATTCCGGGCGGCAAGGGCGTGCGTGTTACCGCCGCGATCGACAAGGATACCGAGGCCACCATGCCGAAACCGATTTCGGCGGCATCCGGCCTCTCCGCCGACGATTGGCAATATGCCGACGATGATGACGATGCGACTGTGGTGGAAGAGATCACCGAAGTCATGCTCCGCCACGCCGTACCGGACGATGTGCTTGATCTGGTGGTCTCGAGCGTCAACATCATGGGCCTGACGGAATCCCGCAACGCACTTTTTGCCGCCCTGCAAAATCTTTTTGAATTCAAACCACTTCCGCAGAAATCTTACGGCAAACCTTTAATTCTCGTAGGCCCTCCCGGCGCAGGCAAAACGCTTGCCGCCGCCAAAATCGCCGCACGCGGTGCGTTATCGGGTCTTAAGATCGCCGCCATCACCACGGACACGATCCGCGCGGGCGGTGTGGAACAGCTGGAGGCGTTCACGCGCCTGATGAAGATCGACCTCAAAAAAGCAGCCTCTCCCAAAGAGTTGAAAGAAAGACTTCAGGAAGTGCAAGGCGCGGATCAGGTCATTATCGACACGGCGGGTGTCAACCCGTTCGATCCTGAATCGGTGAAACTGCTCGCCCGCCTGATAGGCACCGCGGACTGCGATCCGGTTCTTGTCATTCCCGCAGGTATGGACGCCGATGAATCGGGAGAGATAGCCCGTGTCTTTGCCACCATCGGCGCGCGGTCCATGATCCCCACACGGGTGGATGTTGCCCGCCGCCTCGGCTCGTTGCTTTCCGCCGCGCATCAGGGTGGCCTAAGTCTTGCAGAAGTATCCAATACGGCAAAAGTGGCCGATGGGCTCTCCCCCATGTCTGCCAAACGCCTGACACAAATGTTGATGCCACGTGCAGAAAGCGCGCAGGGCCTCGCCAACGCCAGAAAAGCAGGATAGACTCATGTCCGAAATGACGATTGAGAGAAAACCAGACGAACCGCAGACTGCCCCGCCGATGTTCCGGCGCGGCAAGAACCTGATAGCCGTGGCTTCGGGCAAAGGCGGCGTTGGCAAAACGTGGTTCTCCATCACCCTCGCCCATTCTCTGGCCAAAGCGGGTAAGAAAGTTCTGCTGTTCGACGGAGATCTAGGTCTCGCGAATGTGGACGTGCAACTCGGCCTTATGCCCAAACGCGACCTGAACGATGTTATCCGTGGCCGCCTCGGCCTCGACAAGGTTGCACAGCGTTATGAAGAAGGCGGTTTCGATATCGTAGCCGGACGCTCCGGCCAGGCATCCCTTTCCGCCCTGCCGTCGCAACGTTTGACGCTGCTTCGCGACCAATTGCTGGAAGTTGCGAACCTGTACGATGTCGTTATCATGGATCTTGGCGCCGGTGTTGACCGCACGGTGCGCATGCTCTCCGCCACCGCGACCAAAACTTTGCTTGTCGCAACGGATGAGCCGACGTCCCTCACCGACGCTTATGCGTTTATTAAGCTAGGCTCCGCCGCCGGCATGTCCAAACATATCAGCATCGTTATCAACCAGGCGTCTTCGCAACACGAAGGCGAGCGCACATACAAAACATTGCTCAAAGCCTGCGAAAACTTTCTGCGTCTCACCCCGCCGCTCGCCGGCATGGTGCGTTCCGACCTCCGCGTAAAGGATTCCATTCGTCACCAGACGCCTATCCTGATCCGCTCGCCAAACTCGGACGCCGCCGAAGATGTGCAAAAAATCGCACAGTTCGTGATGTCCGAACTGGCCGATGGCCGCAAGCACGCTGCGGGTTAACCCTTTATTTCTTTACATTAACCATTCGCGTTTTGTATATCTGCGCACCCTAGAGAGTGTGCATGTGCGATTTGTTTGAAAATTTTCAGGAAGCTGTTACAGCGCGGCCGCGCCTTTACCGGCCGCCTCTGGCCGTGAATTTCAATCCACAGGCATGGGCAACCGCGCAGATGAAAGACATCACGGGCCCTTATGCGTATGCGCTGAACCTCCCGCAGGTTGCGGAATGTAAACCCGGAAATCTGTTCACAAAACCAACCATCGAAGACATGATGTCCTGCGCCTCGCGCCAATTGCCGGAAACTTCAGCGCAGTTGGAAAACAAACTCCGCGATGACGGTATATTCTTCCATGGCGATTGTCCGCGTGACGGCCATGTGCTCGCCTTCTATGCAAAACCTGCAACGCCATCCAAACCTGCCGAGATCTTGTATCTGCGTCGGGATTCCAACAATCTCTGGTCTTACCGCGAAATCACCGAGGAAGGCGGATGCCGCAAGCCCTATCTTCCACGACAGTGTGATTTTTCCGGCCAGCCTGTGCGCGATCCTTTAAAAGCGGACTTCGGGCGTTTCACGCGTTTCCTCGGCTACGGCTCCATCCCCTACGAAGGCATCATGTATTACCGCCGTATCGTGTTACCGGAAGCCGATATGCGTCCATTTCACCGTGCCGTTCCTGCCGAAGTGGTGCTGGACCGCCGCTAAATCCTTTGGGACGGGTTAAGATTTTCCCAGTATAATAAAGGGATGAGCGGATCAGGCATCACCCCCACCATGCCCGGCGGCGCGCAGGCCCCTGCGCCCAAGGGGCAGGTCGTGCAAATTGTATCACTGCCTGATGCCCTCAAAGACAATGGCCGCGCGCTCCGCATCGAAGGCGAAGTCATCGCGCAAAACAAAGACGGCTCCATCCGCATCAAAACCGATCAAGGCGAAATCGATGTACAAATGCGCGGGCGTCAGCCGCAAGTGGGAACAAAGATAGAGGTCGATATTCCGGCCGGCCACCCGCCGCGTCAGGCAACGGTTCGCACAGCGCCTGCTGCTGTTCCAACAGTGCCAATGCCGCAAACACTGGCACCGGTCACAAACATTCCTGTACCGCAAACGCCTGTAGCGGATCAGCCGGATGTGGTGGTGCGCCCGACGCCGCAACCATCAACACCCGTGCAGGGGCAACAATCCACCCCTGTTGACGGCGAATTGCCGCCAGTGACGGCAAGACCCGCACCCCTGCCCCAGACATCTGCCGCTCCATCCGCGCCGGTTCAACAATTGCCGCCTCTGCCGCCATTGTCTGCCGGACAAATTGTACAACTAACGCCTCTGCCGCAGACGATGGAAATTGCACAAAACCAACCAACCGTTTCGCAAACTCCCATCATCGATGATCCTGCAACCCTGCCCCTTATGAATCAGACAGCCACGCAGGCGAATCTCGCAGCGCAGAAAACACAAGGCGGATTGATCTCCACAATGCTTCAGGCCGTAAAATCAGTTCTTCCAAACGCGCCATCCATAGCGATACAACCAGCAAGCATTGCCACACTGCCAAACGCTGTGGAACCGCTGCCCTTGCAAACGCCCCCCACTGTGCAAATGATTGCGCCGAGCGTGAAAGCACCCATGGTTTTGCAAGCGCAAATCCTTTCTATTACCTCGCCTTCGGGCCAGACGATGTTCACGGCGCAACCGCAACAGGCAACACCGCAGAGTATCTCTATCATGGCTACGCAAACCACGACGGAGGGCATGCCCCCCGCAATTGCTCCTGCCGGATCAAAAACAACCGTCATTCCAGCGATGCCACAGACAAGCAGTTTTACAGTGAGCGTGATCGACCACACCCCGCAGAACCAGCCTATCATCCCCATAGTGATAAATGCGGAAAGCGGAGAAACTCAGAACTTCATCATCAAAGCACCTTCCGCGACGCTTCCTGCGGGATCGCAAATTACATTGATGCCGCAGTTATCATCCCCGCCATCGGCGCCGGTGACAATTACCGCGCCGCAAACACACAATACTCAAACCCCAATGCCTATGAACGCGGTGCAAATTCCAACGGCACCTGTTTCATCACTACCCCCGGCATGGAGAAGCCTTGCACCGTTGTTGCAGACTCTATCCATATGGCCCGCTATCGACGATGTCTTTCAAAGCTTTTACCAGGCGACGCCGCAAGCCGCGCAGATATTGGGGCGTGTTATCCCATCGCCCGCCAACCCGCAAAGCTTCGGCCCTGCGGTATTGTTGTTCGCGGCGGCGTTGAAGTCCGGCGACATTCAGGGATGGCTGGGCGAAAAGAAACTGGAGATGATCCAGAAGCTCGGAAAGGAAGCTGCGCTGTTGCGTCTCTCCGGCGAAACATCAACGCTCAACCAAAGCACAGATGCCGCGCCTACGGAATGGAAGAGCTATCCCATACCGCTTTTGTACCAGAACGAAATATCGAAGGTTTTATTCCATGTGCGCCGCGAGCCGGATGAACAGGCCAGCGACGCAGACAATGGCGCAACACATTTCGTAATGGATGTATCGCTTACACGCATGGGCGAAGTGCAACTCGATGGATTGGTGCGCGGCAACCGCGTCGATCTTACGGTACGCACGGAACTGCCGCTTACGCTTTCCATGCAGGACGCCATGCGCACGGCCTATGCAAAGGCGCTCGACAACACAACGATTTATGGCGATATCGGATTTCAGAGCGATGTGAAAAATTTCATCGTTGTCTTAGGCCGCGAAAACGCGCTCGCTTCGGCTTAGAAATCCTCGTCCTTGTTCCGGCGGAAACCTTCTATGCCGATCTCGTCAAGCTCCCGGCCTTCTTTGTCGGCCTGCTCTTTCTTTTCTGCCTTTTCGCGCTCTGTTTGCACGATCTCGATACGCTTCATATTGGCAAAGGCTTCGCGCACATCGTCCTGCGCGATCTGGATCCGGATTTCAAGCTTGCGCTTTTCCTCGTTCATGCGCTCCAGCGAACGCTGGATGTTTTGTGAAAACCGCCCGAAATACGCATACATCTCCAGCGTTCCGGCTTTGTCGAGAATGGCGCGCTCTTCTTTGAGGCGGTCCATTAATATCTGCTTGTTCTCTTCAATCATTTCGATCTGGCGGTACAGTTCCGCCAGAACTTTCTGCTTCTCATCCACATTGTGGCGGCGAAGTTTTATAAGGGACTTAAGATTGGCCATGGATGCCTACCTAAAATTTCTTGCGCGGCGGAACGGGGAATCCTTTCTGGAATTCCTGGCTTTGTTCGCTCGGCTGCGCGCCCGTGTAGGGAAGCCCCAGAATAGCAGCAAGCTTGGCAAAAGACTCATCGATAGTGTTCGATTCCTCCTTGTTCTGCCGCATGAAATCTTCCAGCGCGGGATAGCGTGCAATGGCTTCGTCCACTTCCCTGTCCGTACCTTTGCGGTATGCACCCAGGCGGACCAGTTCGGCCATGTCTTCGTAACGCGAGATCAACTGCCGCGCTTTGGTCACGATAATGTTTTGTTCCTGCGATAAACATTTCGGCATAGCACGCGAAACCGATTTCAAAACGTTGATTGCGGGATAACGCCCGCGCGCTGCAATCGCACGCTCCATCACGATATGTCCGTCGACAATACCGCGCACAGCATCCGATATGGGCTCGTTGGTGTCATCGCCTTCCACCAGAACGGTGAAAAGACCCGTGATGTTGCCTTCACCGACAACGCCGGGGCCCGCACGTTCCAGCATGCGTGCCAGTTCGCCGAATGTCGTCGGCGGATAGCCTTTCGATGTCGGAGGCTCGCCCGCCGACAAACCTATTTCGCGCTGCGCCATCGCAAAGCGCGTGACGGAATCCATCAGGCACAGAACCTCACGCCCCTGCCCGCGGAAATATTCGGCAACCGCCAGCGTCATATAGGCGGCCTGTCTTCGCATCAATGCAGGTTCATCCCCGGTCGCCACAATAACGACAGATCTTTGCAAACCATCTTCGCCCAGATCGTCTTCCAAAAATTCCTGCACCTCGCGGCCGCGTTCACCGACCAGACCGATCACGGTGACATCGGCTTCGGTGTAACGCGCCATCATGGAAAGCGTAACCGACTTACCCACGCCCGAGCCCGCGAAGATGCCCATACGCTGGCCATGACAGGTTGAAAGAAATGTGTTCACGCAACGCACGCCCAAATCGAGTTTTTCCCCAATGCGTTGCCGTGCGTGCGGCGGGGGCGCCTTATTCTTGAGCGGAATGGCCGTCGCTCCCTGCATCAACGGCCCCTTGCCGTCTATGGGCTGGCCCAGCGCGTTAATCACGCGGCCCAGCCAACGATCATCCGGATACACAACCGGCTCTGTGCTTTGGATAACAGCGGGACAGCCAAGCCCCACCCCTTCCAGCGTGCCGAACGGCATGAGCAGCGCACGGTTTTCGCGGAAACCGATGACCTCGCACGGAATGTCTTTTTCCGGCTTTGGCCGTAGATGGACGATAGAACCGATGGCAAGCTCTTTGCCAAAACCGGAAATCTCTACCAAAAGGCCGAGCACCTTCACGACCGTGCCGTGAAGCTCAAAAACCGGAATGGGTTTGATGGAGGCTTGCGCCTTGTCGGAAAGACGTTCCATGGGATGATTTTACCATAGGTAAAAGCCCCTTACATCCCTGATATGCACCAAATAATAACTATTTTACAAAGGCTTATATGTATAATTTTATGTAAATTGACTTGTTTTTAATATTTTGCGTAATATTATGCTGTAACAACAAGGGGATTGCACAAATGTCTACAGCCACCACACAGTCATTTAACAACGGACTCGGGTCCGATCACATCTCTAACCAGACCGCGGAACAGATCGAAGCCCGTCTCGACGGCAAGGTTGCCGGAAACCCGCTCTATTCCGAAAACCTGAGCAACGCCCGCCATGCCGTAGTGGCAACAGGCAACGATGATTTGATCGATGCATTCAAGACGGTGGGCCGCCTTCTCCTCACCGGAGAAAACGCAAAGCATGGCGGCAACGGTTTCAGCCTTCGCGATTCTGTCGGACTGGCCGTAACGCGCATGCTGGACAAAGGCGACACCGCCACCTTCGAACGCATCCATGAGAACGGTAAATTCGATTCCGGTTATGATGCTCTGTTAAAGTCTTCACTCAAGGCACTGCAAAGCGAATTAAAAGCTGACTGTGCCGAACGCGGAATTAAGGTACACTCTACGAACGCACCGGCATCGCCGGCGGCTTCCGCACCACGTAACGATAAGGTTTAAAGGAACTTCCCCATGTCCGAGAACGAAAAAGATGCCTACACCTATAAATATTTCATTCTTGGAAATGTCAGGCCCATCCGCGTCGCTTTCAACGATAAAGGCCACAAGGTCGGAGCGCAGGTGCCGAACGAAGCCACGCAGGATCTTGAATGGGACACAGAGCTCTTAAGCCGTCTGGAAAAATCGCACGAAGTCGAAGAGATCAACCAGGAAAAATTTGAAACTATGTGCGCGGATATTCTCTCAAAAAAAAACACTAGAAGCCTGAATATTTCTTTAAACATGTAGAGTGGTATATGAGCGGAAACGCAATACAAGACCCAAATCTAAGCTTTAATGAATTATACGATCAGGCGCGTGAAGCCATGCCGATGCTTGAACAGCGCGGCAACGATATGCTGAACGAGCTGCGGCAGCGACATCCGGGAGTATTTGACTCTGCTTATTTCGAAATGGGTCCTTTGAAAGAAATGGACCGCGCACAGGCCAAAGTCGCTTCCGACTATGGCGGCAAACATGAAAATATCGCTGATCTGGCACGCGGAAGACTTGTTGTAGACACACCAGAGCAAGTGGAAGCGGTACGCGCCTATATGGCCGAAAAAGGGAATGAATTAGGGCTTGAAGTATACAAAGACCGGTTCGCAAAACCCAGCGATACCCATTTCCGTGACATCAACACACAAACGCGTTTGCCCAACGGGCATCTTGCCGAAATGCGCGTCGAACAAAGAGATCTGATGGGGGCTGCGAAAGCAACGCACGAACCTTATGCCGAAGTACAAAGGATGGAACGTGAGGCCAAGAACGAAAACCGTCCCTTAACGCCGGAAGAAGCCGCGCGCCGTACAGAGATTATGGATCAGGTGCGCGACATTCATGACGGCGCATCCAACAAGGCTGGATTGGACCCGCTTTTAAACGCAGAGGGCCGGGAAAGGCTGACAACCAATCATAATGAAAGAATTGCACGCCAAGCAGCGGAAGCTGCAGCGCGCCCCTCTGCGGCCTTGTCGCTTACACAGGAGTTCGGGCGGAGAGCGGGCGTTGTAGGCGGCCTTGTCGTAGGCGGCGCGCTTGCTGCATCCGGCGCCAGCGCTAGTGAAATCGCATTGGGCACCGCCGAAGCTGCGGTGCCCGGTGTCTCCTCCGCGGTTGCAATGAGCGAGGGAAGAACCACGGAAGCCGCTATGCGCGGCGTGGAAGAAATTCCAGTCGTTGGCTTGGTGGCAACAGAAATCGCACGCCCCGTAGCGAGAGGGCTGGGATACGATGTCGATCAATCTCTAGGCCAGATGCTCTTTTCGGGCGGCGCTAATGTCGACCTGGAACAGCAGGACTTCCAAAGACGTTTTGACGGGCTACCCATGCAGACCACGCCCGACATGCCGCCGGAAGTGGCCAGCCTTGTTGAGCACAAACGTATGGTTATTTACGGTGAAAACCTATTGCCGCATTCCGATCCGGCAGACCGACAGCAAGCGCTCGCAAGAATCGATGCCGCACAAAATGCTTACACCGAACAATATGATGAAATGCTGCGCAACGGCGGTATAGAAACGGTCGATCAATGGATCACACAGCAGAATGAGACGCCAAAGCAGTCCGCGCCTGTACAAATGGCAGAGGCAACACAAACGCAATTGCCAACGCCACGGGCGCTGAATGCGGTCACGCCATAATTCCAATCAAGGATACAATCAAGGCGCCGGAACCAGCACGCTGTGTATGTTTTGCGCGTCGTAATAATCCGCACCGATCCTGACAGCGATCTCCGGATTATGCGGATTGTAAAACCTGGTGCCTTGCCCGCGACGATCAATACCCTCTGCACGCACGGTTTCACCAATTTTCTTCATACCCAGATCAAAAATATAATCTGTGTATCTATTATGCCGACCCGCCTTGCCCTGAAGATGCGCACCTAGAAAATCGTAGAAACTTTGGCTTGTTACGGAATAGCGGTCAAAAAAGGACTCGAATTTTTCGGGCATGAGATATCGGCCGTGCCCGGGCGCCCACATATTTTCCACCTTTGCGGGATATTTTAATCCCATCGCCTGTGTGATCGTATAAGCGACAGAATTCGAATTCTGCGCCGTTCCCAGAAATTCGAACAACGAGTAATCCATTTTTTGCGAGTTGATGTACGTAGCGGCTTCACGCGACCGCTGCAGCTTGTCGTAGAATTCCACCATGTTGCCTTCCCACAGGACGGCGGAGGACAGAGGCTTTACACCTAAAAGCTTGCCATAGGTGTGTTCGGAATCATGAACGGCACGCAATGTGTTGTTGTCGCCGATACCGTTGGTGACAAGTCCTGTTAAACGGTCAAACGGGTAGCCGTTCAACACCTGAAAAACTTCCCCTCTCTCCATGAACACCAACTCGTGGTGAACCGCTTGGCCAAACGGAGTATCAGCAACCGGATAGGAATTGATTATAATCTGGTAAGGCGATGCCGCTTCCGCCGTCTTGCTTCCGGTAGAGAAATGAACAGCCGCGGCGCTGCCCGCTACGGCGCGTAAAAAGCTTCTTCTTGACAATGATGTGTTGTCCACACGCATTTATTACCATAACAAACGATTTGTTTCAATTTTATGTGAAATATTTTGCGATGCAAAAATAGATAGAACATTCTAACATTATGAAAATAATGAAAAAATTACACCTGTTTGAAAGATTTTTGTTAACCTTTTTAAAAGTATGTTAATATTTTTATTAATAAAGTTTAACGGTAAAACCGATATTAACGAAGGGGTCATATCAAATGCGGGTTCTATTGGTAGAAGACGATAGCTCCACCGCCAAAAGCATCGAGTTGATGCTGAAAAGCGAAGGATACGTAGTAGACACGACAGATTTGGGCGAGGATGGCACAGATCTCGGCAAGCTCTACGATTACGACATTATTATTCTCGATCTCATGCTGCCGGATATGGACGGTTATGACGTTCTTAAAAATCTCCGCGCATCGAAAATTCAAACCCCTATTCTCATACTCTCCGGCCTTGCCGAACTGGACAACAAAATCAAGGGCCTCGGATTTGGTGCTGACGATTACCTGACGAAGCCTTTCGACAAGCGCGAACTTATCGCCCGTATCCAGGCTATCGTTCGCCGCAGCCAAGGCCATTCGCAATCGAAAATCATTACAGGCCGCGTCGTTGTCAACCTCGACACCCGCACCGTGGAAGTGGACAACAAAACGCTCCACCTCACCGGCAAGGAATACGGCATCATGGAATTGCTCTCCCTGCGCAAGGGCACGACCCTGACCAAGGAAATGTTCCTGAACCACCTCTATGGCGGCATGGACGAACCGGAGGTGAAAATCATCGACGTGTTCATCTGCAAGCTGCGCAAAAAGATCGAACAGGCCACAAGCGGCGATTCCTATATCGAAACTGTATGGGGCCGCGGTTACGTGCTGCGCGATCCAGCCGAAGCCGGTGGCAAACAAAAGGCCTCCGCCTAACACATCTTCATTTGCAAAATCCCCGCTTCGTGCGGGGATTTTCTTTGCCTTTATCCTGTCAAACTTATCCGGTTAATAAACGCCATGAGCATTACAGACACCATTAGCAAAAATCTGCGCACCGGACGGTGGGTCATTTATGCGGCGCTTGCCCTTATCGTGTTGAACGCGCTGGGTGTGCTGGCATCGTTTCACTGGACATTCGACCTGCTCGTAAACTTCAAGCTGCAGTATCTTCTTGCGGCTGTGATCCTCGGAGTTGCCGCCCTGCCCTATAAACGCTTTGTGTGGGCTATTGCGATGTTTGCGCTGGCGGCGCTCACCTATGGAGAGGTTTTGCTTTCCTACACGCATCCTCTGGCAAAGCCTTCTGACAAAGCACCGAACTTTGTCATCGCCCAATACAACAAATATTATTACAACGACGATTTTACCGACATAGAAAACTGGGTACGCGCGCCGGACAGCAATTTCGACATCATGGTGGTTAACGAAAGCAGCCCCGAAGCGATCGGGCCGATGCTGACAAATTTTAAGGAGGAATTTCCGCACCAATTTCCCGAGAATTTCCCCGAACGTTTCAACGATATCTCTATCCTGAGCAAATGGCCTTTCACCGTTACGCCTCTACCGATGGTGATCGAAGGGAAGACTTATAATATTTCGAAAATTGTGGTTCAGAAAACAGGCGTTCCGCCCGTGACCATTTACGGCTTCCACACAGAAACACCGGTTGGGCCGGAAGACTCCGCGCTTCGCAACGCGCAGTTGGAGATGTTCGCAGCGACCGTGCGCGCCGGTAACGATAAGAACGTCATTATGCTGGGGGACTGGAACGTCACGCCTTACTCCCCTCATTTTAAAAACATCCTGCACCTGACCAGGCTTAACCATGCAAATATCGGGTTGCTTCCACAGTCGACCTTCCCGAGTTATCTGCATTTCAGCCTGCTCCAGATGCCTATTGACCATATATTGTATGACAATGGCTTTGACCTCGTTTCCCTTGCCAAAGGCCCCTCCCTTGGCTCGGACCACCACAGCCTGATCGCCAGATTCCATGTGAATAACCCGCCTGCCGCGCCTGCCGAATAACAATTTCTGGTGTTTTGGCTGCTGATTTTTGCTATTTTCCAAATATGCTCAAACAGTTGCCGAATATCCTGACCATTTCCCGCATCGTCCTGCTTCCGGTGCTGATCGGCCTGTTTTTCGTCGAAGGCTCTACCGCCGCATGGACCGCTCTCTGGATCTATATTTTTTGCGCTGTTACCGATTTTTTCGATGGCTATCTGGCGCGCAAATACGGCACGACATCGAACTTCGGAACGTTCCTCGATCCTATTTCCGACAAGATCATGGTCGCGGCGCTTTTAATGACACTTGCCACCTTTGACCGCTTGGATGGCCTATGGCTTATTCCCGCTATCATTATTCTTTCGCGCGAATTCATGATTTCCGGCCTTCGTGAATTCCTGGGCCCGCAAAATGTTAAAGTACCGGTTTCCAAACTCGCGAAATGGAAGACCACCTTTCAGATGGTCGCGCTTGGCTTCCTCGTTATCGGCGACTACGGCAACCACGTCGTGCCGGAAACGCTTTTCGTCGGACATATACTTTTGTCCATCGCCGCCGTGATCACCATCATCACCGGCTGGAACTATCTAAAGGTCGGCTTCAAACATATGTAGGTGCATCATGTTCGGCCATATCATCGCTTCAGGAAAACCCAACGCAAAAGAATTCGCCTTTCGTACAATCGATCCCGTCGTTAAAGAGAAAGGCTGTTTGTATGAGCACAAAGATATATAAAGGCGGCTGTCATTGTGGCAGGGTTTCCTACGAAGTGGAAAGCGACTTTAAAGAAGTCATTACATGCAATTGCTCTATTTGTGTAAAACGCGGCTTGCTTTTAACCTTTGTGCCTGAGGAGAATTTCAGGCTGCAAAGCGGTGCAGAAATACTGCAGGACTACCAATTTTATAAGAAACGCATTCATCATTATTTCTGCCCTACATGTGGTGTGGAATCTTTTGCCATAGGCACATCTCCGGACGGAACCACCATGGCCGCTGTCAATCTTCGCTGTATTGAAGGCATAGATCTCGCGGATTTGAACCTGACCCCTGTGGATGGGCGCAGTTTTTAGCCTGTATGGGTTGAAAAACTCTCGGCAATTTGCGACGAATAGCCCATGTCCAGATTGCTGTTCAAACTGACCAAACCGTTCCTGCACCGCATGGATCCCGAAACCGCGCACCAGATGACGCTGCGCGCCTTGCAAACCGGATTGATGCCCTGCCCTTCGCGCTTTAACGATGCGCGTCTTAAAACAGTTCTCTGGAACCGGAATTTCCCAAACCCTGTGGGCCTAGCCGCGGGTTTCGACAAAAACGCCGATGTAGTGGGACCGATGTTGAATATCGGCTTCGGCTTTGTTGAGGCCGGAACGGTAACGCCTCGTCCGCAAACCGGTAACGATCGCCCGCGCGTGTTCCGCGACACCGATCACGAAGCGGTTATCAACCGCATGGGGTTCCCCAACGAAGGTTCTGAAAACTTCCGCCATAACATCGAAAAATTTCTTGAAGCAAAACCCCGCCCCGCCGGTGTCGTCGGTATCAATATTGGAATGAACAAAGGCGTGGAGGACCCGGCGAAGGATTACTGCACGCTGGTGCGCCAGCTCGGCAATTATGCCGATTACCTCACGGTGAATATTTCATCGCCCAACACGCCGGGTCTACGCAATCTTCAGGCACGTGAAAACCTTATGCCGCTTCTGGCGCGTATTCTGGAAGAACGCACGAAAACATGCGGCAAAGATAACGCGCCGCCGCTGCTCGTAAAACTGGCTCCGGACCTGAACGCAGCGCAACTGGAAGATGTCGCGGCCTGTTTGATGGAAGCCGGTGTGGACGGCGTTATTCTGGGCAACACAACACTGGACCGTCCGGATTACCTGCCCGCGCATTTCTACGAACAGCAAGGCGGTTTGAGCGGCCGCCCGCTCACCGAAAAATCGACCGCCATCATTAGTCAGTTCTACAAGCTCACCGAAGGCAAACTTACCATCATCGGTGCAGGCGGTATTTCAAGCGCCGAGGATGCCTATGCCAAAATCCGCGCGGGCGCTTCGCTGGTGCAGCTCTACAGCGCGCTGGTATTCCAGGGACCGGAACTTGTATCCGATATTCTCACAGGCCTGGTACGTCTGCTGGAAAGAGACAAGATCGACCATATTTCCAAAGCCGTCGGTAAAGATCACTGACCTTTACAGCGTCATTTTTTTCACGACCAGATCCATCATCGACAAAAAATCAACGATATGCCCTTCTTCCGACAAGATCGGCAGATGCCGCACATTGTGTGCGGCCATCAATTTTAATGCTTCGTTGATCGTGTCCGTCTCGCGCGCTGCAACGACATCGATGGTCATGTAATCGGACACTTTCGTTTCCCTTGCCGCCTGCCCCAGCCGCGCGAACGCAATCACAATGTCATGCTCTGATATAATGCCAACGGCTTTTTCGTCGCCCTTTTTTACCAGCAGGCAATTTTTCCCCGAGCGATGCATGCGCGCAACCGCATCGCCAACCTTTGCATCCACAGCAACCGTTTTGCCATGCATGTCGAACGTGAAAAGCTTGTTTAAAGGTGCGTCTTTTTTCATGACACACTCACCGCGTTTGCCATTTCGACAAAATCGTCATAGCTAAGCGTTCCTAGACTACGTTTGATGCGCTGGCGGATATAGAGCCTGAACTCGCGCTCCAGCGCCTTCCTGATGGATCCGGGTATACTGCCCGCGCCCTGACTGGCAAACAGCAATTCCCAATTCTGCCCTTCATGCACCCGCTGGCGGATGAAGATATCGACATTCACCCGAAACGGATGTTTGTAGCGAATAGAGTTTTCCTTTCCAGTCTCGCCCAAAGCGAGCTGGTTCATAAATGTCACACGCATTCCAAAGACTCCCCACATGTTTGATATGCCGTGGCTCACACAACCACTGCGTTTTATTTACATAAACTAATTTAACGGGAAGTTAACAAGGCGTAAAATTACTGGTTAACGGGCCATATTCACGGTAAAAATAGGCATGCTTCATAAAATCATGCTGGCCGCACTGGCCGTTTCGGTTCTCTCCGTTCCCTCTTACGCCCAGACGGCCACGCCGCAAGAGGCGGTTTCGATGCACGGGGACGTGAAATACAAAACGGGGTTCACGCATCTGGAATACACCAACCCCGATGCACCCAAAGGCGGAACGCTCAAACTCGACAGCGTCGGCACATTCGATTCCCTGAATCCTTTTATCATTAAAGGTTCACCCGCCGCAGGCATGCTCTATCTGGGCCAAAGCTTTATTTACGACTCCCTGATGGAACAATCGAACGACGAGCCGTTCTCTATGTACGGGCTTCTGGCGGAAACCATCGAGCGTCCGAAAGACAACTCATGGGTCGCTTTCAATCTGCGCAAGGAAGCCAAATGGGCCGATGGCAAACCCGTCACCGCCGATGACGTGGTGTGGACGTTCAACGCCATGATGGAAAAAGGCGCGCCCTTCTTCAAAGCCTATTACGGCGATGTGAAATCAGTCGAAGCAACATCCCCTACCCGCGTTATTTTCAAGTTTGCGCACAATGACAATGCCGAACTGCCCCTGATCATTTCGCAGCTCGCCATCCTGCCCAAACATTACTGGACGGCGGAAGGCCGCGACATCGGCAACACAACGCTCACGCCCCCGCTCGGCAACGGCGCTTATAAAGTCGGTGCGGTATCGCCGGGGCGTTCGATCGAATATGTGCGGGACCCGAATTACTGGGGCAAAGACCTGGCTATCAACAAAGGCCGTCACAATTTCGAAAAAATCGCAATCGACTACTATAAGGATAGCAACGTTTCTCTCGAGGCATTCCTTGCGGGCCAATATGATTACCGTTTGGAAAACACGGCCAAGCTCTGGCACACCGCGTATAATGCCCCGGCCGTTAAAGACGGACGCATCATCAAAGAAGAAGTGAAGCACAATCGCCCAGCAGGCATGCAGGGTTTCCTTTACAACATCCGCCGCCCGGTGTTTGCGGATGTCGCCGTGCGCAAGGCCCTTGCCTATGCGTTCGATTTCGAATGGTCGAACAAGCAATTCGCCTATGGGTCCTACACGCGCACCAACAGCTATTTTGAAAACTCCGATCTTGCCGCCACCGCCGGCACGCCATCGGGCCATGAACTGGAAATTCTGGAACAATATCGCGGCCAGATACCGGACGAAGTTTTCACAACACGGTACGAGCCGCCCAAGAATGACGGCTCGGGCAATATGCGGGAAAGCCTTCGCACCGCCGCCAAAATTCTCGACGATGCGGGCTGGAAACTTGGCAAGGATGGCATCCGCGCCAACGATAAAGGTGTAAAACTGCAATTCGAAATTATCGATGCGAACCCGATGTTCGAACGATGGATCCTTCCCTTCATTGCCAATCTGAAAAAAATCGGCGTGGCGGCAAGCTTCCGTGTGCTGGATCCCGCGCAATACCAGAACCGCATGAATGAATTCGATTTCGACATGACGGTCGGCTCCATCGCGCAATCCAGTTCACCCGGCAACGAGCAACGTGATTTCTGGGGTTCGGATAAGGCAAAAACCCCGGGCAGCCGCAATTATATCGGCATAGAAAACAAGGCGATTGATGACATTATCGAGAAAATCATTCGCGTAAAATCACGCGAGGAACTTGTGGCGTATACCCGCGCGCTGGACCGCATCCTGCTTGCGAATTACTATGTTATTCCGCAATGGCACAGCGACCATTTCAATCTGGCATACTGGAAAAAACTGGAACGCCCGAAAATGCTGTCTCCGCTTACGCCTGGCGTTTCCGATACGTGGTGGGCACGACCCGCCCAATAAAAAAAGAGCCGGAAGGGAGAGATCTCTTCCGGCTCGTTTCTTTCGCTTCACTCGAAAGAATTCTTATTCAGCGGCCATAGCCATGGCTTCAGGGTTGATTTTCATCGCCGCTTTTGTCAGCTTTTCATCCGTGGCCTTTTCTTGTTCCAGGATTTTGCCGAGAAGTGATTTAACCTTGGTCAAACCCATCTGTTCGGCGAGCGTGCACATAGATCCGTAACCCGCAATTTCATAGTGCTCGACTTTTTGCGCGGCAACGATCAAGGCGCAATCCAGCAGAGGTCCGGCTTCGATTTCATCGATTGCTTCCTTGCCTTCTTCAACCAGGCCCTTCATTGCTTCACATGTAATGCGCTCTGGCTTTACACCAAGTTCTTCAAAAACCTGTTCCAGAATTTCGATCTGGCCTTCGGTTTCCTGGAGATGTGTTTCAAAGCCTTTTTTCAGTACAGGGTCCGTAGCAGCCTTGGCCATTTTAGGCAGTGCTTTGGTGAGTTGCTTCTCTGCGCTGTAAAGATCTGACAGTTCGTGACGCATCAGGTCGTCAAATGTTTCCACCTTAGACATTGTTTTCTCCTTAAGAATTCTGTGGTTTGTACTAGATAAACGCAGCCTCAAAGAAACAGTTCCGCCGCTTGTTAAATTCGGCTAATGTCACCCTATGAAAACAGCCATCATTATTCCCGCCCGTTACGGCTCTACCCGTTTTCCCGGTAAACCTCTAGTAAAACTGGCTGGCGAAAGCATGCTCTCGCGTGTGGTGAATGTCGCGCGTGAAGCGGCGAATGGTTTAAAAAATGTTACTCTTTCCGTGGCGACCGAAGACCAGCGCATAGAACAGCACTGCCACGAAATCGGCGTGCAATGTGTGATGACGTCCGATGCCTGCAAAACAGGATCGGACCGCGTGCTGGAGGCTGCCCAGCATCTCGGCGGTGATTTTGAATTCGTGGTGGGTCTGCAAGGCGACGCGCCTTTCACACCGATCGAAGCGCCATACAAAATGATCCAGGCTTTCATATCCGATCCCACGATTGAGGTCGTCACCCCTGTTGTTCGTTTGCGCTGGGCCGAACTGGACGCGCTGCGCGAAAGTAAAAAGACAACACCTTTCAGCGGCACAACCTGCGTCACCGATACCAAAGGCAAAGCGCTCTGGTTTTCAAAAAACATTCTTCCCGCCATCCGAAAGGAAAACCGCGCGGAAGAATATTCTCCCGTGCAACAGCATATCGGCCTGTATGGTTACCGTTTCGACATATTGAAGAAATTCGTTACCTTGCCCGAAGGCCACTACGAAAAGCTCGAAGGGCTGGAACAGCTCCGCCTGCTGGAAAATGGAATTACCATCCAGACCGTAACGCTCGAGGTCGATGCAGGTTTGGCGCAAGCAGGCATAGACTCTCCGGAGGACGTAGCCCGCGCGGAAAAAATCCTCGCGACATTGTCCGCAGCCTAGGCCGCCTCATCCCATTCCGGACCCCAGTCGGGATCTATCTGACGCCCGTCGGGTCGCGCTAGCGCATGGATGGTCTTCATGTCTTCATCGCTCAATTCGAAATCGAATATATCGATATTGGATTTGATGTTGGCAGCTGTGCCTGATTTCGGGATGGCGGCGACATTGTCCTGCTGCATATGCCAGCGCAAGACAACCTGCCCTGGGTTTTTCCCGTATTTCAGTCCGATCTCCTGAATCTTTTTATCGCGGAAAACATCACCGCGCGCCACCGGTGAATAGGCCGTCAGTGCCATGTTGTGCCCGCGCACAAAGTCGAGCACAGGCTTTTGCGAAAGGTAAGGATGATATTCCACCTGATTGCAAATGATAGCACCGCCGGTGATTTTCAAAGCTTCTTCCATTTGCGCGATGGTGAAGTTGCTCACGCCTATATGCTTGGCCTTGCCGTCTTCCTGCGCTTTCATCACATGCTCAACCATATAGGCGATGGATTTATCCGGAAAAGGCCAGTGTACGAGCAGCAGATCGACATAGTCTGTTTTGAGCTTGTTCAAAGATTCGTCAACCGATCGCGCGACATTCCCGTCCGCGAAATTGTTGCGCCAGACTTTGGTTGTGAGGAATATCTTGTCGCGGGAGATACCGGAATCCTTGATGCCCTCCCCCACGCCTTCTTCGTTTTCATACACCTGTGCTGTATCGATGTGCGTATAACCACTATTGATTGCAAGGGTGACAGCCTGCGCACAATCCTTGCCATACAGCTTATAGGTTCCAAAACCGAGAGCCGGTATCACCGCTTTACCCACATCTATGTTTTTCATGGATATAATCCTTTCCTGATGCCTGCGAAGGAACCTAGTCCGCCGCTTAAAAGTTAGAAGTTCATATGACGTATTTAATTTTTAAGGAGATATATTATGGATTGGCAACCTGAAAAAATGTGTACCACTGCGGGCAATTACGACCTTCTTATAGAACGCCTGAAACATGGCTACCAATGCGAACAAACCTCCGATACATGGAAATGGCGTGTTATCCATAGTGGCGTCATCCTGTCCCAAGGTGTGGCACCGAATATTGAAAGCGCCCAAAAACTCGCGGAATCCAACGTTCCCCTGAATAATTAGTTTCAGTCAATCTTAGACAATTGTGTTACGGGCGGAATTGGGGTCTTATGTCACACTATGACAACCCTGATTATCGCCCGTCACGGCAACACTTTTGAAAAAGGCGAAACGCCCCGCCGTGTCGGCGCGCGCACCGATCTCCCGCTTGTCGAAAGCGGACGCTCCCAAGCCCGGGCCATAGGACACTGGCTGAAGACAAACGGCATATATCCGGAAGCCGTTTATTCATCGCAGCTCCAACGCACGAAAGAAACAGCCGAACTCGCATTGAAAGAAGCCGGCTACAAGGAGCCTGTTTATCCCCTCGCCATTTTCAATGAAATCGATTACGGGCCCGATGAAAACCTGCCCGAAGACGCCGTTGTCACCCGCGTGGGTGAAAAGGCCTTAAAGGATTGGGATGAAAAAGCCGTCGTGCCGGATGGCTGGGCCTTCAACCCCGCGCAATGCATCGAAGACTGGAAGAATTTCGCATCGCATGTGGTGGAAGACAGACAGGATTGCGTGATGGTGGTAACATCGAACGGCATAGCCCGTTTCGCGCCCCATATTACCGGGAATTTCGATTCTTTTGCGCAAAACCACACAATCAAGATTTCCACGGGCGCGGTCTGCGTCTTACAATACGAAAACGGCCGATGGACGGTCAAAGACTGGAATGTGAAACCGACATGCTGAATTACATCCTCCGCCGATTGCTGCTGATGATCCCGACCCTGCTCGGCATCATGTTCATATCTTTTGTCATCATCCAGTTCGTACCCGGCGGCCCGGTCGAGCGCATGATTGCGCAATTGCAGGGCAACAGCATTGATGCGACGGCGCGCTTCGGCGGTGGCGGCGGCAACGCGGATATGGCGATTGGCGCAGGCGGTAGCGATGGCGGCGCTGCATCCAAATATCGCGGCGCGCAGGGGCTTGATCCGGAACTGGTGGCCGAACTTGAGAAAATGTACGGGTTCGACAAACCCGCGCATGAACGCTTCTTGCTGATGGTGAAAAATTACGCGGTGTTCGATCTCGGCCAGAGCTATTACCGCGATGTATCCGTCATCGACCTTGTGCTGGAAAAGATGCCGGTGTCGATCTCGCTCGGCCTCTGGTCTACGCTGATCATCTACCTCATCTCCATCCCGCTCGGCATCAAGAAGGCCGTAAAAGACGGACAACCGTTCGATATATGGACCTCCGCCGCCGTGTTTATCGGCTATGCCATTCCCTCTTTCATGTTCGCCATCCTGCTTATCATCCTCTTTGCGGGCGGCCGTTATTTCGATCTGTTCCCGCTGCGCGGCCTGTTGTCCGACAACTGGCAGGATATGGGCTGGTGGCAGGTTGCGCTCGATTACATGTGGCATATGGTCCTGCCGATCGCCGCCATGGTTATTTCCGGCTTTGCGGGTCTTACCATGCTCACCAAGAACTCTTTCCTCGACGAAATCGGCAAGCAGTACGTGCTCACGGCGCGTGCCAAAGGGCTCAATGAAAAACAGGTTCTGTACGGGCATGTCTTCCGCAACGCCATGCTGATCGTGATCGCTGGCTTCCCATCCGCCTTCCTGGCCATTTTCTTTACAGGCTCGCTGCTGATCGAAGTCATCTTCTCGCTTGATGGTCTCGGCCTGCTCGGCTACGAAAGCGTCATCAACCGCGACTATCCGGTCGTGCTGGGAACGCTTTATATCTTCTCTTTGATGGGCCTGGTGATGACGCTGATACGCGACATTGTGTATGTAACCGTCGACCCCCGCATAGACTTCGAAGCCCGAACGGTATAAGGCCTTTTTCTAATATTCTTTTGAAAACGGACCCTTACGGGGAACCAAACTTATTGGACATAAGTTATGCACTTAAGTATTGGACAGTTGCATGAAATGCATTTGACAGAATAGGCCGCAATCTGTAGTTTCCCCGCAGCCTGCAAGGCCAACATAAGGGTGTGTATCGATGGATCTCAAGGATATTCAGGAAAAACTCAAGGAGTTGCGCGACCGCATCAAATCCGAGGGTCATATCTCGCCGCGCGCGGAAGAAGAACTGAAATCCCTGCTGAGCAACACCATTGTTTCGGCGAACGATGAAATCAGCACCATCCAGAACCGCCTCACCGCCACGCTCTCCATGCGTGCGGGCAACGACAATGAACTGACGGCCGACCAGAAAAAACGCCTGCGCATCATTGAAAAGATGGGCACCGGTTCCGCCTGCATCCACTAATTAATTTCAAGATAACTTTTAAAAACCGCTTCTATGCCGCGCCTTCGCACGGTAAAACAGAAGCATGGCTCTTACACCGCTCACCAAACGTCGTCTGGCCCAGTTCAAAGCCAACAAGCGCGGCTATTACTCCTTCTGGATTTTTATGGCGCTGCTCGGCGTTTGCCTGTTCGCGGAACTGATTGCAAACGACCGCCCCATCCTGGTCAGCTATAACGATGAACTTTATACGCCCGTGCTGCGTGATTATCCGGAAACCGTGTTCGGCGGCGATTTCGAAACGGCCACCGATTTCCGTGATCCCTATGTGCAGGAACTGATCAACGCCAAGGGCTGGATACTCTGGCCGCCGATCCGTTTCTCGTATGACACAATAAGCTATGACCTTCCCGAGCCCGCCCCCTCTCGTCCCACCGCCAACAATATTCTCGGCACCGACGATCAGGGGCGCGACGTTGCCGCGCGTGTGATCTATGGCTTCCGTATCTCGGTCGTGTTCGGCCTTGTGCTGACGCTCATCAGTTCGGTGATCGGCATCACGGCCGGCGCATTCCAGGGCTATTACGGCGGCAAGCTCGACCTGTTCATGCAGCGTGTGATCGAAGTCTGGTCTTCCCTGCCTTCGCTTTACATTCTCATCATCTTCTCGGCGATGTTCGTGCCCGGTTTCTGGACCCTTCTGGCCATCCTGCTCTTGTTCTCGTGGGTCAGCCTTGTCGATGTCGTCCGCGCCGAATTCCTGCGCGCACGGAATTTCGACTATGTCCGCGCCGCAAATGCGCTCGGCGTTTCCAACCACACGATCATGTACCGCCACGTGCTTCCCAATGCGATGGTCGCCACGATGTCCCTGATGCCGTTCATCCTCACGGGCTCCATCACCGCGCTAACCTCGCTGGACTTCCTGGGCCTCGGCCTGCCGCCAGGTTCGCCGTCTCTCGGTGAATTGCTGTCACAAGGCAAAAACAACCTTCAGGCCCCATGGCTCGGCATATCGGCGTTCGTATCGCTGGCATTCATGCTGACACTGCTGACCTTTATCGGTGAAGCCGTGCGCGATGCGTTCGATCCGCGCAAGACCACGCTGTAATGTCGCTTCTTACCGGATGCTTTCTGGTTCCCAACCCCAAAGGCAATGACAAAGGGCTGTGGTTCATATTCCACCATGAATCCGACGGCGTTCTGGCAATCGATCTCACCACGGAACATCCTGACATTCCATACCGTCATTTCGAAGCCGTGTGTGAAGGGCAATCGTCCGAACACATTGTTTTGATGGGAGGTGCGCTGCAAGCCGACAGCGCGTTGATCATCCTTCACAACGATACCAACCGGAATGCGGATTCCGATTCCCGCAAAATCAGCGATGATTTCCTTTTTCTGTCCCGCCGCTTTGTCCTGTCGCCCGGAAAGCCGCCTGCCATCACAAACGCTGACAATCAACCCAGCCGCATCGACATCGCCCCTTCCGCGAACTTTGTCGTCAGCATCGGCTTTCGTCTGTGGAATATGGATGATCTGGAGAATGAACTGAAAGAATGGCGCTGGAACATTTTGCCCGCATCACCGGAAATAGTGTTCCACACCAAACGTGAAGATCGCCTTAAACGCGCGCAGCTTTCTATCAATTAGTGCGTTTGTAAAACTTCAGCGCGTAGAACAGCAACAAGCCGCCGCCAACCCCCACGACCATATCGACAAAGATCGTGAGCACGAAGGATACAAACATAACGCTCGTATCCTGCATATTTCTGGCGCGCACGATATCCACCATGATGTTGAAATGCGCCATGCGCCACGCAGTGATTAAAAGCAGCGCGGCCAGTGCCGACATGGGAATCAAGCTGATCCACGGCGCGAACGCCACCATATACACCAGCAGGAGACCTGCATGCATGGCAGACGCCAGAGGCGTTTTTGCGCCCGCCTGCACATTTGCCGCAGTGCGCGCCAGAGCGCCTGTAGCGGGGATACCCGCAAACAATCCCGCCGCCAGATTGCCAAAACCTATGCCCGTCAACTCCGCATCGGGGTCATGCTTCTTTTCGCTCATATTATCCGCCACCGTTGCGGACAAGAGCGATTCCAGCCCCGCCAGCAAAGCCACAGTGAGCGCAGGCCATATCAAGGGCATAATGTTCATCGCTTCCGGCAAGACGAATTGCGGGGGCTGCGGCGGCAAACCACCCGCAAACACGGTTTCGATTGTGCGCACAGCAATCCCCTCTTCCTTTGAACAATGCGCAAGGATTGTCGCCACCACGATGCCTAGCAAAGGCCCGGGAATGATGCTCTTCATTTTGTTGCAGCCAATGATAACCACCAGCGTTGCAATGCCAATGACCGCCTCACGCGCGGGCGTCTCTGGCAAATGCGATACAATCGTTGAAAGCTTGTCGAAATAATGCGGGCCGAGATCCTTGATCCCCAAACCGAAGAAATCATTTAAAGACAGCGTTGCCAGCACGACCGCGATACCGGCCGTGAAACCTGTTATCACCGCATAAGGCACATGTTCGATATATTTGCCAAGCCGGAGCGCACCCATCAGGAGCAATATCCCGCCCGCGATCAACTGGCACCATATCAATCCCGAAAGACCATACTGCGCGACAATCGGCGCGAGGATTGCCACGAACGCCGCCGTCGGCCCGCTCACCTGTACATGCGATCCGCCAAGAAACGCGGTGACGATACCGGCAACGATGGCGGTGTAAAGCCCGTGCTGCGGCGGGAGGCCCACGGCTATTGCCAGTGCCATGGAGAGCGGCAGCGCCACAAGCGATACCACGATCGCCGCGCCTATATCGGATCGGAAAGTTTTGGCAGTATAACCTTCCCTAAAGCTTTCTTTCAGGGCCGTTGCAACAGGAAAAAATGATCGGGACATGGTTTAAATCCGGCTGGAAATGCACTAATCTTCTTATACTACAGATTGGACAATAAAAACATGACCCTCATCAATTCGATTGCCGCCATGAAAGAAGAGATCACCGCCGCGCGCCGTGAACTCCATCAAAATCCACAAACCGCGTATGAAGAAACCTTCGCAAGCGATCTGGTGGCAAAGAAACTGACCGAATGGGGCGTTACCTTTAAACGCGGCCTCGCCGGCACGGGCATCGTCGCAACCATCGAGGGGCAGAAGAACGACTCCGGCAGAGCCATAGGCCTGCGCGCCGATATGGATGCGCTCGATATGGTTGAGACATCGGGCCAGCCGTGGGCTTCCAAAATCCCCGGAAAGATGCATGGCTGCGGCCACGACGGGCATACCGCCATGCTGCTTGGCGCCGCGAAATACCTCTCCGAAACGCGCAACTTCAATGGCAAAGTCCACCTGATCTTCCAGCCTGCGGAAGAAGGCGGGAACGGTGCGGCAAAAATGATCGAGGAAGGCCTGTTCAAAGAATTCCCGATGAACGCCGTATTCGGCATGCACAACTGGCCCGGCATTCCAAAGGGCAAGATGGGCCTGAAAGCCGGCCCCATCATGGCTTCCAGCGATTCCTTTGACATCGTTATCACCGGCAAAGGCGGTCACGCCGCTATGCCACACCTGAATATAGACCCCATCGTTGTCGGCTCGCACATTGTGACAGCATTGCAAACCATCGTCTCGCGCCAGCTGGACCCTATCGATCAGGGTGTTGTTTCCATCACAAACTTCAAAGCCGGTCAGGGTGCGCATAACGTTATTCCCGAGAAAGCGCTTCTTTCAGGCACATACCGTTCGTTCCGCGTTGAAACGCGCAAGCTTTTGCAAAAGCGCATTGAAGAAATTGCGACGGGCATAGCGCAGACTCTCAACACCACCGTCGAAATCAAATTTCACGACGGCTATGACCCGACCATCAACAGCGCCGCAGAGAGCGTTTTCTGCGCCGAAGTGGCGCGCGGCCTTCTGGGCACGGAGAATGTCGAAGACAATGTAGAACCTTGCATGGGCGCGGAAGATTTCGGCGCGATGCTGCTTGAGGCACCGGGCTGCTATGTGTGGATGGGCCAGGGCGAACCGGACAAGAAAGACAGCCCGCACAACCAATACCTGCACAACACAGGGTATGATTTCAACGACGATATCATTCCGATTGGCGTGGAATATTGGGCAAGGCTGGCCGAAGCCGCCCTGCCGCTTTCGAAATAATTATTTCGAAAGCGCTTGGTCGTATGCGAGGAACGGCGCGCGCACGCCTTCACCCTTGACGATCAGCGTACCGCCGCCCTCTTCCGTGAAAAGTTCGCGTTCGATAGCCGACGGATCTTTTCCGTTCAGGATAACAACGCCGCCCACACGCGAATTCGCCACAACGTTCGCCGCCGATTCCAGCTTCGGAATCATGCCGCCACTCACCGTGCCGTCTTCGACCAGAGAGGCAATGGTGCCTGTCTCGATTTTCGAGATGACCTTCTTTTCCTTGTCCATCACGCCCGGAATGTTCGAGCAGATGATAAGACGGTCAGCATCCATGGCGATGGCAACGGCCGCTGCGACATCGTCGGCGTTTACATTCATAAAGCCGCCGTCTTCGCCAAGACATATCGGGTAGATGAACTGCACGGCCGGACCTTTGCTGCCGGTAAAACGCTCTTTCAGCTTATCCGCGTTAACGGAAGATACGGTACCGGTGCGCGTGCCTTCGAACACAGGCGTGGCTTCGATGATACCGTCTTCATAACCGCCGAAACCACGCGCCTCCACCTCGGCGTCCATCGCCTCGACCTCTTCGGCAAAGATGCGCAGGATCTTCTTGTTCAGCGCGTCCAGACATTGCTGGGTGATTTCAACCGCCTCGGCGCTGGTATTGCGCACACCCTTGATAAATTCGGATTTCACGCCCGCCTGCTCCAGCGCCTGCGTGATCTGCACCCCGCCTCCGTGAACGACGATAACCTTGGCTCCGTGATTGTTCAGGGAAATCACCTGACGGGCCTGATGGCGGATGGCATTGTCGTCCTCGACAACCTCGCCCCCGATCTTGATGACCTGTATCTTGCCGGCATGGCGCGCGACGTTTTTTGACATTTCTTCTAGGAAATCTCTGCTCATATTGGGAATTTCCCCCATTTGTTAACACCCTTAACCATTTATACGCTTTTATGATTTTTGAAGGGGTTATGTATATATTTTTCCACAGCCGGTCAATTTTTTTATTGCGCCGACGCTAATTTTAAGATATAGATTACATATGATTGAATTGTCACACGACATTGTAAATTCTTTGCGACGACGAATATCCTGACCGCCCGCGTGGTTAAGGTTCGGACGTGACGCCTCTTCTATACTCAAATTCGTCACACAATAAAAACGATAAGCCTCCCACCGCTAGCGGTCAACGAGACCCCCTCTGAAAACGGAGAAGGGCTCTTTTGTTTTAAAGCTTACAAAACAAAAGATCGACGACCTTAGAAGGACGAGTGTGTGATGGCACAACCCAAACAGAAGCTTAAACCCAAGCCGAAACCGCAACAGCAGGCTGCGCACGCAGATTACCTGACACGTTTGCTGACTACCAAAGACATTGCGGCGTTTGTCGCCCTCCAGAAAAGAATGAAGCCTTTTCTGGCGAAACCCTATCACTTGAAACCTAAGGATACCGCCTATCTCAAGGCGCATATCAAGGCGGGCATGCATATTGTCGGCTCGTTCCACGTTGACGGCACCCTCGCCGCCGCGACCATCCTGACGGACCCGACGAGCAAGGTTTCGCAACTTGGCGAATATCCGGTGAAAAACCTCACGACCAAAGTGATCGTGTTCCAATCCTTCATGATCGATCCTGCGCACCAGGGCAAAGGCCTGTCGCACCAGCTCGATGACATGGCGAAGGAACTGTACCCCTACGCCGATTTCATGGCCAAAATCGCCACGGACAACCAGAACAGCCTCGACAGCTTCGTCGGCAGACGGGAATTCGAGATTCTGGAGGAAGTGGACTCCCTCGACGTGAAAAACAACATTCCCTACCGGGCTGTGTTCGTTTTCCGCGAATCCGACAGCATTTTGCGGCCCGTATGCAGCGGCGCAGCACAGCCAGATGTGGCCTTGCAATCGCAAAACGCTTAAAATAGAAATAGTTACAGATAAATTGCTTACCATGGGAGGCCGCAATGGCTGATGCTCAATTCCTCGAACGCGCCAATGAAATCCTGATGAACGTGTACGGCTTCTGGTCTATTCAGGTGACCAAAGGCAAAGGCGTTTATCTTTATGACACCGACAACAACAAGTATCTGGATTTCGGTGCCGGCATCGCCGTGAACGCGCTGGGCTACGCCCACCCTACCTACACCAAGGCGATCAAAAAGCAGGTCGACCAGATTCACATGGGCCTCGGCTATATCGTGGACCCGAACCGTCTGGAAGCCGCCGAAACCATTCTGGCGATCTCGGAATTCGATCAGGTGTTCTTCTGTTCGACGGGTGCCGAAGCCGTCGAAGGCGCGCTCAAATGCGCCCGCAAATACGCGTACGATGTGAAAGGCCCGGATTGTTACGAGTTCATCTACATGAAGAACTCGTTCCACGGCCGCACGCTGGGCGCAGTATCGGTGATCGGTCAGGCGCATTACCGCGAAGGTTTCGAACCCCTCCTCCCCGGCACGCACATGGCCGAATTCAACAATCTCGAAAGCGTGAAAAAACTGATCTCGCGCAAGACCGCCGGCGTCATCGTGGAGCCTATCATGGGCGAAGGCGGTATTATTCCTGGAACGCAGGAATTCCTCGAAGGCCTGCGCGCACTGTGCGATGAACATGATGTCGCGCTTATCTTCGATGAAGTGCAATGCGGCATGGGCCGTACCGGCAACATGTTCGCCTATGAACATTACAACGTCGTGCCTGATATCATCTGCCTTGCCAAAGGCCTCGGCGCGGGCTTCCCTGTCGGTGCTTTCATGGGCAAGCGCAAATTCACATCGCACATCACACCGGGCACGCACGGCTCCACCTACGGCGGCAACCCGCTGGCAACGAAAGTCGTGACGACGGTTATCAAGGAAATGCTGAAACCCGGCTTTCTTGAAAATGTCGACAAGGTCGGCGCTGTTCTTCGCGACGGTCTGGAACAGATCGCACGCGAAAGCAACCAGATCGCCAACGTGCGCGGCATGGGTATGATGATCGCCGCCGACTACAACGGCGGTAACGTCAAAGACTTTGTGAAGAAGTGCCTGAAAAACGGGCTCCTCGTTCTCTCCTGCGGTGAAAACTCGCTGCGCCTCGTACCGCCGCTTATTCTCACGGAAAAACAGGCCAAAGAAGGCCTCGCCATTATCAAGAAAACATTGAGCCAAGCATGACCAGACATTTTCTAGACCTCGCCGATATTCCTGCAGCGACTCTGCGGGACATTCTGAACGAAGCCCACACGCTGAAGCGCGACAAGTTCAATCCACCGCAGATCCTCGAAGGTCTTTCGCTTGCCATGATGTTCGACAAGAAATCGACCCGCACGCGCGTGTCGTTCGAAGTCGCGATGAAGCAGCTCGGCGGCCACACGATTGTCATGGGCATGAACGAAATGCAGCTTTCCGGCGCGGAAAGCATCGAAGACACGGCCAAGGTTCTCTCCCGCTTTGTCGACGCCATCATGATCCGCATCAGCGATGAAGAAACGCTGCGCGAGCTTGCGAAATACGCATCCATTCCGATCATCAACGGCATGACGAACAGATCGCACCCCTGCCAGATCATGGCCGATATAATGACGATCGAAGAAAAGATCGGCGATGTCGCAGGCAAGAAAGTCGCATGGTTCGGCGATTACAACAATGTCACGCGCAGCTTTGTACAGGCTTCGAAAAAATTCGGTTTCGAATTTATCGCCGCCATCCCGCCAGCATTACAGATGAAGGCAGACATGGACGCGCGCGTCACGCACGATCCGCTGGAAGCCGCCAAAGATGCAGACGTCATCGTCACCGACACTTGGGTGTCCATGGGTCAGGAAGGCAAGGACATCGAGATCTTCTGGCCGTATCAGGTAAACAGCGATCTGATGAAGCTTGCCAAATCACACGCCGTCTTTATGCACTGCATGCCTGTGCATCAGGGCGAGGAAGTAACGGATGAAGTCCTGCGCTCTCCAGCCTGCATCATCTATGACGAAGCCGAGAACCGCCTGCACGCGCAAAAAGCCATTTTGGCATGGTGCCTGAAAGACGCGGGTGTCAAGGTGCGCAACGCGGCGTAAAGCCTCATTTCAGGATGAACCATTGCGCGCCCTGTTCGTTTACTTCTGATAGAGGTAGACTTGGACATGGAATTTTTTAAGCAATTGATGGAAAAACCCTGGGTGCAGTATTTTCTGCGTCTGTTCCAGAACATTAGCGACGATTATATCGGCCTGCTGGCTGCGGGCGTTGCATTCTATTTCTTTATGGCGGCCTTTCCTGCTATAGCCGCATTGATTTCGCTTTACGGGCTTTTTTCCGACCCCGCCTTTATTCCGGAACAGCTCAGCCATCTCGACCAGTTCCTGCCGCCGGAATCTTTAAAGATACTCGCCGATCAGGCGGCCTCCATCGCTTCTTCCGATGGCGCCGCGCTCGGGCTGGGTTTTATCGTCGGTGTGGTATTGGCCATATACAGCACGACCAAGGGCGTCAGCGCACTTATCCAAGGCTTGAATGTTGCCTATAATCTCAAGGAACGCCGCAACATTCTGGTGCTGAACTACACGGCCTTCATGCTCACTTTTGTCATGATGGTCTACATGCTGTTCGCGCTGACGCTTATTGCGCTGATGCCCGCGTTCTTCAACATCATTCACATGCCAGAGCCGATTACGGTATGGCTTTTAACATTGCGCTGGCCGCTGCTGTTGCTAAGCGCCGTTGTTGGACTGCAAATGCTCTATCATTTCGCGCCCGATCACACAGGGCATAGATGGCGCTGGGTCAGCTGGGGCGCTGTCGTCGCCACGCTGTTCTGGATCGGTGGATCATCCCTCTTCTCACTGTTCGTATCCAACTTCGGCAATTACAATGAAACCTATGGATCATTGGGCGCTGTCGCTGTGCTGCTTTTATGGTTCTGGCTTAGCGCTCTGACCATTCTACTAGGCGCGGAAGTGAATGCGGCTTTTCACGTTCCCGAAAAAAACGATCGCCCTACAGTCGATTTCGAACATCTCGAAAAAGCCTGACAACCCTTTATTTTTACATAATTTTCGCTTGTGAATTTATTGCGAACGATTATCATTTTCACTATTGACGCCCCAGCCGCTTGAGAGTAACTGATAATCACTCTCAATTAACGGAGCCTGATAACGGCACCAAAAAGGGCGTGTAAAAATGACAATAGAATATAAATTATCAAGCGACTTCCCCTTCGCCGCCGGTGGCGAAGGCAGGCAATATTCCCATCTAGGGCCGAATGAACTTCACATAAAAGTTGAGGCCGAAACACCCAAGATAGCGCGCGAAGTCGGTCAGGGGATCGCAAACGCGATGACTGTTGGCTCCTGCCCCGCCGCACAGGCCGCCATTCTTCATTATATCGATCAGGCAAAACAGAAGCAGATGGCACTCGTCTGCACCCTCACCTACAGCCCCAACCTCCAGCACTAAGCGACAACGCGGTGTTAAAGCTCCTGCCCGTCCCGCATCTCGTGCCAGATACGAAAGATCAAACCATGACCCAACCAGCCGCCTCGCTGACCAACGAAGCTTTCCACGAAGCCCGTTCCCAATTTCACCTTGCCGGAGTCCGTAAAAAACTCTCCGGTCTTGGCTTCGACAACCACGATAAGATCAAGCTGCAACCCGAAAATGAAAATGCCGTGCCTCTGGTATTCGTTACAGGCGTGAATGCGGAGCAATTCGACACCGAAAAACACACGATGACCGATACCAAGGCTATCGCAAAGGCAGGCAACGGCGTTTACATGCTCAACCAGTCCGCCGCTTTCGTTGCCGTGATGCTCGAAGACACAAAGCATGAAATTGTTATGCAGGTGAAGCCGGATGCCGTTGCACGCGTCAAAGCCATCTTCTCCGAATTACCGGGCTATGAACGTTTGCAAATCATTCCGCTCGCAACGGATGACAACAAGCTGACGAGCAAATTCTACGAAGCCGCTTCCGGCGTTTCGAACAAAAAACCGATCGCCCGCGTCGATCTCGCGCTGTATGAATCTTTTGCGGCAGGCATAGACCAGCCGTTCAAGCCCATCTATGACGAAAATGTCGAAACCGTTATCAACGCCGTGGCAAAACGCGCAACCTTCTACCACCGCATGTCGCTCATCGCCTATGACCTTATGGCCAATACGGATCAGGACTCATTGCGCGTACTCTCCCTCACGGCTCTGGCAGCGCAACGCGTCGGCGGCAATCTGCTGGCCGATGCCGCACACAAGCAGATTTCCACCAACTATGTCCAGACGCTAGCGCAGGAAATCAATTTCCACATTCCGCACAAGAAAACCCACTGCATCGAAGTGGCGCCCGGTATCGTCGACAACGGCATCTACGACAATCCTCACGCGCGCGAAGCAACGGTGGAGCGCGCCATGATCAACGGATTCGCCTTTGCAAGTTCGGGCAAAGCCGCCGACAGCGTGGCGGATCTGCCGAAACTTAATCCGCTTGATATAGGCCGCGTCGCGTTGCAATATCTGCAACATGCCGCAGGTGAGGATTTCCATGACCGACTGCCGGAAAGAGTTCGTGAACTGGCCAAAGCGGGCCGCAGC
This sequence comes from Micavibrio sp., assembly GCA_030824805.1. Taxonomy (GTDB): domain Bacteria; phylum Pseudomonadota; class Alphaproteobacteria; order Micavibrionales; family Micavibrionaceae; genus Micavibrio_A. The sequence goes on along the minus strand of JAPJRC010000002.1, from coordinate 68,693 downwards.
GACGAAGACATCGCCAGCGCAGGCACGCGCATGATCGTCCAGAAAGAAAATCACGCTGAGATCACGCACGCACTGCCGGCATGGGCCTACACATCCGGCACCGCCATCGGCCGTTTTGCCCCGCTACAGGAAAAAGGCGGCTATCAGTTCGTACCAGTATGCCCAGCAGGACAGATGTTTTAAGATGACACAAGCAGCTTACAAATCATGGACAGGAACCGTTGAAGACGATGAATCGATGGGCGACAGCCATATCGTATCGTGGCAGGCGATCATCGATCACATGGTTGAGGACGATATTTCCAGATATGACGTGCTGGATTTCGGATGCAACCAGGGGAACTTCCTGCGCCAGCTATACGCGCAGAAACCTTTCAAATCCGCTATCGGCATAGACCTTGCCGCCGATACGATCGAAAAGGCAAAATCCCGTATCAGGCAGGAACCCATCTCCTATGCCGTCTCTGGCGATCCGAGGACGCCGGGAAAATCGTTCGACCTCGCCTTCAGCCACGAGGTTTTATACCTGATCCCGGATCTGAACGCGCACGCAAAGCAAATGTTCGCAGCCCTGAAACCCGGCGGCGCCTATTACATAGCCTTGGGGGCGCATACCGAAAATCCGATGTGGCCACGCTGGCATAAAATAGTTTCGGAGTTTTCACCCGTTCCACCGCAAAATTACAGTGCCGAAAGCATAGCCGCTGCTTTTGCCGACGAAGGTTTCAAGGTCTTCGCCCAGAAAATGCCTTGCCGTGGCTTCCTGAACTACAATCCGGCCAGCCGCTATTACGAGCATTTCTATGAGAAGCTGACCTACTATTTCGAGAACTTCGTGCTTTTCCGCATGGTTAAACCGTAGTTTTGGGGAAAAGGCGGCCTATCCTCTATGGAATGCGGCCTTTTCCTGCTAAAACCCTTTTATGGGCGAAAAACTTCTCGATATCAAAAATCTCGGCGTCGATTTTAAAACGACGGAAGGCGTGTTCCACGCGGTCAAGGGCGTATCCTTTTCCATCGATCGCGGCGAAACGGTCGCGCTGGTCGGGGAAAGCGGCTCGGGCAAATCTGTTACCGCGCTTTCGGTTATGCAGCTCCTGCCCTATCCGCTGGCGTCGCATCCTGCGGGATCAAGCATCACGTTCGAAGGCGAAGAGCTGGTTGGGAAGAACGATGCCTTTATGCGCAAGATACGCGGCGCGCAGGCCAGCATGATTTTTCAGGAGCCGATGACGGCCCTCAACCCGCTGCACACCATCGAAAGACAGATAGGCGAAATCCTGAAACTGCACAAACGGATGAACGATGCGCAGACGAAGCAGCGCGTGCTGGAGTTGCTCGATCTGGTTCAATTGCCCAAGCTCAAAGACCGCCTTGGCGCCTATCCGCACGAACTTTCCGGCGGACAGCGCCAGCGCGTGATGATCGCCATGGCGCTTGCGAACAATCCGGAATTGCTCATCGCCGACGAGCCCACCACGGCGCTCGATGTGACGGTGCAAGCGGAAATTCTCGAGCTTCTGGAAAGACTGCAAAAAGAACTCAACATGGCGATGCTGATCATCACGCACGATCTTTCCATCGTCGAAAAATTCGCGGATCGGGTTTGCGTTATGAAGAATGGCGAGATCGTGGAGCAGAACGACACATCCGCCTTGTTTGCCAACCCGCAGCACGAATACAGCAAGATGCTGCTCAACGCACAGCCGCGCGGCATCGCAAAACCAGCCGCGGAATCTTCGCCCGTGATTGTAAAGGCAAACGATGTGCGCGTGCATTTCCCCCGCAAGAAAAACTTCTTTGGCAAAGTCACCGAAGTCGTCAAAGCCGTCGACGGTCTTGGTGTTACGATCAAAGCCGGCCATACGGTCGGTGTGGTCGGTGAAAGCGGATCGGGCAAATCCACACTCGGTTTCGCCCTGCTCCGCCTTTTGAACGGACAAGGCTCCATAGCCTTTAACGGCAAGGATATTTCCGCCTTCACGCGCAAGGAAATGACGCCGCTGCGCTCCGACATGCAGATCGTTTTCCAGGACCCGTTTGGTTCCTTGTCGCCGCGCATGAGCGTCGCCGAAATCATCGGCGAAGGTCTGAAAATCCACCGCGCCGAATTAACCCCCGCGCAACGCGACGAACTCGTTGTGAAGGCCCTCGGCGAAGTGCGCCTGAACCCCGATACGCGCCACCGCTATCCACACGAATTCTCCGGCGGCCAACGCCAGCGCATCGCCATCGCCCGCGCCATGGTTCTGGAGCCCAAATTCGTGGTGCTTGATGAGCCCACTTCCGCGCTCGATGTTTCGGTGCAATCGCAGATTGTCGATCTGCTGCGCGAGCTACAGGAAAAACACAACCTCGCCTACATGTTCATCAGCCACGATTTGCGCGTGGTGCGCGCCATGGCGCACGACCTGATCGTCATGAAAGATGGCAAGGTTGTGGAATCAGGACCAGCTGCGCAAATATTCGCAGCCCCGCAACAGGAATACACACGCATCCTTATGGACGCTGCGCTGAACCTCAAGGCGCGTCAGGCCGCTTAACTGTTGTTCTGAATGCCCCATTGATAGGCGCGGCTTAATGCGGAGATCGACAGAGCCACCACGATCAAGGCGGCGATGGCCACGGGCATACCCAGAACAAACTCCATCAAGATTCCCTGCGTGCGCCCGATCTCTGCATCCTGCGCGCCTATCGTGGTGATGAAACCGGCCACGAACAGATAGACGACAAAAGCCACAATAAAGATCAGCCAGAAGATGATGCTCGATCCAATGATCGGCCAGTACATACCTTTGGACGCGGTCTTCGTGTCTTTCCAGCTGAGCGCATATCCAACAGATTTGGCCGGAAACAGGAATGATGCACGGATGAACAGATATAGAAAGTAACCCATAACGATCATAACGCCGATGGAGCCCGCGATCTGGACACTAGGCCCCATAGGCTGGATGATATGTTCAAGAAAATACGTCAAAGCCTCCATTGCAAGACCGAAGACCAGTGTTACGGCCATGAACAGCCCGATAAATTTCCAGTCGTCACCGGATAGATTAAAAGGGTTTCTTTCATTCGAAGGATCGGCCCCGTTCAGCGAGGACCGATGCCAGCCAAGCGCGAAACACGCATAGAGGAATATCATGACGACCATCAACCCATAGGCACCTGCAATAGCGATCGTTTCGCCAAGCAGCGGAAGAAAACGCCCTCCCAGATCTATCGCCAGCAAAAGCGGCAACACTATCTTCGCGTGCTGGAAAAAAAGCTTCATGTTCGGAAACACAAATTCCGAAGCCTGTTTTGAAAGCGCGAACACGCCGGGTTTGGATGACATTGCAATCTCTCTTTCTAAAAAATTATTCGCCCATCGCGGTGCCTTCGCGGCGTGGGTCCGCCGCACCGGTCATGGTTCCGTTCTGGATATGAATTGCGGTCAGACCGCTGTTAAGCTCTTTCATCTCGACCGGATGTCCCATGGCGCGCAAAGGCTCGATCATATCGGCAGCATCTTCTTCCAGTTCAATTTCCTGTCCGCGGTTGAGGATATTCGGCGCAGCCAAGGCGCTCGCCACGTCCTGTTTCCAATCGACAATGCCGATGATGCGCTCCAGAACATATCCCATGATCGCGCTGCCGCCCGCAGAGCCGATCACGAGCATAGGCTTTCCATCCGGCGCGAACATGATAACAGGAGTCATCGTGGAACGCGGGCGCTTCCCGCCTTCCACGCGGTTTGCGACAGGCTTGCCGTCCACTTCCGGCACGAACGAGAAATCCGTCAACTGGTTGTTCAGGATAAAACCCTGCGCCATCATGCGCGATCCGAACGCATCTTCCACGCTCGATGTCATGGAAACGATATTGCCCGCCGCATCGACGATGGAAATATTCGTGGTGCCTGGCGGCTTGGGATAAACAGGCTCCTTCGCAGGCAAGTGTTTCTCCCATCCCGGAGGGATGCCCGGCATCACCTTTTTATTTGGGGCATCGGGGTTGATCAGCGCGGCACGCTCCGCCAGATACATCGGGCTGACAAGACGCTCACCCGGCGACTGAACATAGTGCGGGTCGGCCATGTAATAATTCCTGTCGGCGAATGCGAGGCGCGACGCTTCGGAGATCAGGTGCCAGTTTTTCACGCTGAGCGCACCCTGCGTTGCCAGATCGAAATGCTCGAGCATGCCAAGCGCAGCCAGCAGCATAAGCCCGCCGGAAGAAGGCTCCCCCATCGTGCAGATCAGATGCGCGCGGTATTTGCCGCACACCGTCTTGCGTTCGATCACTTTGTAATTGGAAAAGTCTTCGATGGATAGAAGACCCGGATTATACGTGTCCTCGCGCACCAGCTTCACAACGCTTTCCGCAATGCCGCCATTGTAGAACGCATCAGCCCCTTCCATTGCGATTTTGCGCAACGTGTGGGCGTATGCGGGATTGGACAAGCGTCCGCTAGCGTTGATCGGCGTTATGGTGTCGGGAATGAAATACAACTGTGTCGCCGTGAATTCGCGCAAGCGGTCATAATCATGCTCCACCATCGCGGCAAGGCGCGGTGTGACAGTAAATCCCGTTTCCGCAAGCGTGATGGCGGGCGAAAACAGATCGCGCCATGGCTTCACGCCGAAACGCTGGTGCAGGGTTTCGAGAAGACGCACCGTGCCGGGCGTGCCCACCGAGCGTCCGCCAATGGCCGCATCGTAGAATTCCATCGGCTTGCCGTCTTCACCACGGAACAGATATTGCCCCGCCTGTGACGGTGCCGTCTCCCGGCCGTCGAAGCTATGCACCTGTTTGGTCTTGGCATCGTAAAACAGCGCAAACCCGCCCCCGCCCAAGCCGGACGATTGCGGCTCGACGAGCCCCAGCACCAACTGAACAGCCACGGCGGCATCCGCCGCGCTGCCCCCGCTCTTCAGAACCTCATATCCCACACGCGTTGCTTCGGGATGTGCGGTTACCACCATAATACGCGCGCCATAGGCCGTCTTGGCGGTATTGGACAATACGGGGGTAGCGATTTCCGGATTGGCAGGCGCATTGTTTTGCGCGTTAACCTGTTGAATCGGCAGGACAATAAGGGCCAATGTCAGCATAACCCATTGCCGGAGCACGGATTTTTTGCTATAATCGATTTTCTTATTAATCATAAGCGCTTGCAATTCCACAGCATTGTCTGTAGGAAAGCAGCCTATATGCATGGTTTAGCCCATGCAATTTGAAAAAGAGAAAGAGGTGATTTGATTTGGTTACAGTGTCCGTACGCGATAACAATGTCGAGCAGGCCCTGCGCGTTCTGAAAAAGAAAATGCAGCGCGAAGGCATTTTCCGCGAGATGAAGCTGCGCCGCGACTACGAGAAGCCTTCTGAAAAGAAGAAGCGCGAGAAGTCGGAAGCAGTCCGCCGCTGGAGAAAAGTCGAGCGCAAGCGCAAAGACCGCGACTAAGCGTACAGCCTTAGTCTACCAAATCGAAACCGCCCTTCCGGGCGGTTTTGTGTTTCTAGGATGGAGCGACCATGAGAGGGCTGGGCCTTTCCCTCCGGCCCTCATCCATAAACGCATGATTGCCCACATAAGCCGGCAGCGTTTGTTTCGCGATCATCCCGTTGATAACGCTCTCATCCAGAGGTGTAAGGAATGGCGGCTTCGTCGCGCTGTAGCGCATGGCGCTTGTATAAAAATCCATCGCGCGGACAGGCTCTCCCGATCCTAGAAGCTTAACAGCCCTCCATGCCGCCTGATTGTGCGGTTCCGTCATGCCAATGAATTTATATCCTGTTTCCTGCGGCGATTTAAGCTTGTCCGAAAGATTATCGAGAACCAGTTCGCCCTTTAACGTCCGCACCACAAGAATTGCGTGCGCTCCGTCATATTCACCGTTTTTCAAGATATGGACAAACGCCAGCGACATGGCTGTCTTCGGGATAAACTTTTCGAGAATGCTGAGTTTGGTCAGCGCGTAGTCATCGCAATCCCCGTATGCTTTGCCATCGGGGCCAGGCGTTGGAACCGTATAATAATCGCCTCCGTAGTTCTCGTTGTCGTGCTTGGGTTTTATATACTTGTTCACCCCGGTGTTAACGCTGTGCAAAACATCCAGAAGATGCTGTGTCAGAGGAATATAGACATCCGTGTCATAATTTGCAGCGCAATGGTTGGCGGAGCGTTTGCAGAATTCCGCGTGTGCTGTGATGTGGAATGTTTTCGGTGTGAATTCGGAAAAACCGGATGGCCCTAACGCAAGCTCCCGTTTCGGCGCTATCAACGACTTATATGCTGTCGTAAAAAGGTCTTTATCCGTCCGGCCGACAGCGCTTGTTTGCACATTTGCCGCATGCTGTGTGATTTTGTCAGGGGCTTCGGTCGCGGTATACCCGCTCCCTGCCAGCAAAGCCAGTGACGTAAAAATGTGGCGTAACCGCATTTTCCCCCGCAAACAAAAACGTCTTAAACTCTATACAAGCTGGTTGGAAAGCCAGTCTTTTGTTTCCTGATCCAGCAAATTTTCTAATTTAGAAAAGACTATTTGGTGATAAGCCGCAAGCCATTTCTTCTCTTCAACGCTGAGAAGCCCCTGCTCTATAAGTTTTATATCGAACGGTACAAATGTGATCGTCTCGAAAGCCAGCATCTGCTTGCCTGTGGCATCGCAAACCCCATCGGACACTGCCAGAACAAGGTTTTCGGTGCGAATGCCGTACTCGCCTTCCTTGTAATAGCCGGGCTCGTTAGAGATGATCATCCCCTCTTCTATCGCGTCCATGCCACGCGGCGAAATGCTTGCGGCTTCTTCGTGGACCGAAAGATAACATCCCACGCCGTGCCCAGTGCCGTGCGCGTAATCGAGATTGTGCTGCCACAACGGCGCACGCGCCAGCGCATCCACTTGTGCGCCTGTCGTACCGACGGGAAAGCGCGCCGTTGCCACCGCGATATGCGCCTTCAGCACCAGCGTGAAACGTTCGATCATCTCGCGCGTCGGCTCGCCTATTGCGACCGTGCGTGTGATATCGGTGGTGCCATCCACATATTGCGCGCCGGAATCGAGCAGCAGCAGGTTGCCTTTCTCCAGCGTCTTGGCTGTGGCGGGCGTTGCGCGGTAATGAACGATTGCGCCGTTCGATCCGAAGCCCGCAATCGTGTCAAAACTGGAATCGCGGTATTCGGGTGCGGCGCGTCTGAATTCTTCCAGCTTTTGCTCTATATCGATTTCCGTTTTACCTACGCCGTTTTCGGACAACCATTTCAGGAATTTCGTCACCGCCACGCCATCGCGTATATGCGCGTTGCGCATAGACTGTCGCTCGGTCTCGTTCTTGCGGGCTTTCAAAATGATGCTGGGATCTTTCTGGTCCACCCATGCCACGCCATGTTTTTTCAAAAGCTCCGTGAACCACACGGATGTCCGGCGTTCGTCCACCAGAACCTTCCTGCCCTTGAGCGCGGCGATAGATTGTTCGATCCCTTCCGGCGGCACAATGGAAACGCGGTTGCCGAAACTGCCGCGCACCTTTTCATCAACACGGCCGCCATCGATAAACCAGTCAAGCGTGCCGTCGCTGTGAACGATGGCATACGACAAAGCCACCGGAATATGCGGAATGTCATGTGAACGTATATTGAGCATCCATGCGATGGAATCCGGCAGCGATATGATGGCTGCGTCCAGCTTCTTGGATTTGAGCTCACCCGCCACCTGATCGAGCTTGTCCTGCGCGGACACACCGGCGGAAGACATCGGGAACAATTCCACCTTGGCGGATGGCGCTGCGGGCCTGTCTTTCCAGACGGCGTCCAGTGGATTGGCGTCCAGCGGCTTCAGCTTCAATCCCTTTTCGGCCAGCGATTTGATTTCGCGCGGCGTGTGCAGCCGTGGATCGTATCCGATGACCGCGCCTTCGCGCGCCGATTTCAGTATCCAGTCGCTGGCCGTGGTTTTGGTGTAATCATCGGTTTCGAACAGAGAAGCATCGATCTGCTGCTTCAATTGAATGGTATATCGCCCGTCGCTCATCACGACCGCCTTGTCGGCCAGCACGATCACGATGCCGGCCGATCCCGTAAAGCCGGAAATCCAGCGCATGCGATCCGCACTTTCAGGCACATATTCGCCCTGATATTCATCGGCTCTGGGAATTAAAAACCCGTCCACCTGTTCGGATTTCAGGACGGCGCGGAGATCGGAAAGCTTTTGGGCGTGTGTCATGCTGTAATCCTATAACGCCTGTCATGACAGCGGAAAGGGAATATATTATAAAGGGTCATGGTCTATCTTCTGCTTTTCATCGGGGCATTTATCGCCCTTGCCGCCCTGTACCGCTTTTTCCTCAAAGCCGAGGCGCGCCAGATCAAGGCCATGCTGCTTTCCATCATCGGCGGATCTATCGGGATCGCCGCCCTTTTTCTGGCTGTTACGGGGCGCCTGCCCGCCGCCATCGCCATCCTCGCCGCGCTCTGGCCTATCGGCATCGCCTATATGCGGACCCGTGCCCAGAAAACCATTAATGCCGGTGATGAAATACCGGAACACCCTGTGTCCGACCTCCCCATGACAGAAAAAGAGGCTTATGAGGTTTTGGGCCTGCCCCACGGCGCACCGCCCGAAGAAATCAAGGAAGCCCATATCCGTTTGATGAAAAAGGTACATCCGGATCAGGAAGGTTCCGACTGGCTGGCGAAAAAGATTAACGCCGCCAAGGATTTACTCTTAAAACAGCCTTGATTTTACCGTATTGCAGTGCAATAAAGACGCCATGACACAGATCAAGAAAATCCGCAAAGCCGTGTTTCCCGTCGCAGGTCTCGGCACCCGTTTCCTTCCCGCCACCAAAGCCATTCCGAAAGAAATGCTGACCGTGGGCGAACAACCGCTGATCCAGCATGCCGTGGAAGAAGCGCGCGCAGCCGGAATAGAAGAATTTATTTTTGTCACAAGCCCTTCCAAGGAAGCGCTGATCACGCACTTCAAGAAACATGATGAGCTTGAAGCCACGCTGGAAAAGCGCGGCAAGAAAGACATCCTGAAAAAACTTATCACCTCCAACCTGCCCGATGGCGCGTTGAAGATTGCGTACCAGAACGAACCTCTGGGCCTTGGTCACGCCGTGTGGTGCGCCAAGGAATTCATCGGTGACGAGCCGTTCGCCGTTCTTCTGCCCGATGTCGTCGTACACACACCGAATTCGAAATCCTGCCTCGCGCAGATGGTTGAAACCTACGAAAAAGTCGGCGGCAATGTTCTGGCCCTCACGCCCGTGCCGAAAGAAGAAACCAACAAATACGGCGTCATCGATCCCTCCTCCGAAGATGGAAACACGTATGGCATCAAAGGGATGGTAGAAAAACCTAAACCGGAAGATGCGCCTTCGAACCTTTCCATCACAGGCCGCTATATCTTGCAGCCGGAAGTGTTTGAATATCTTAGCGCTTTCGAGCGCGGCGCAGGCAACGAAATCCAGCTGACGGATTCCATGGCGAAACTGATAGGCCGCCAGCCTTTCCACGGCATCACATTCGAAGGCAAGGATTACGATTGCGGATCACGGCTCGGTTTTATCGAAGCGAACATCGCATACGGTCTTGCCGATCCTGAAATTGCGGACAGCGTTCGTAAACTGCTGGACAAATACAGATAGTTGCCCAGAATGGGGGCAACTTTTTCCAAAAACAGGATCCCGCTCTCATGACGACCGCCCAACCGCAAACCGAAACCGCCGCCCCCGAAGCCAAGCCGAACAAATCGGCGAGCGTGATCGAATTGCTGGCAAGCCGCATCTGCCATGACCTCGTTTCCCCCGTCGGTGCCATTAACAACGGCGTCGAATTCATGGAAGAGATGGGCGATGATGCCGAACAGCGCAAGGAAGCGCTTGGCCTGATCCAGCACAGCGCCAGCCAAGCCTCCGCAAAACTCATGGCTTTCCGCATCGCCTATGGCGCCGGCGGCCGCGACCCAAACGTAAAGCCGGAAGACGTGCAGAAGGCATTCTCGCAACTTATCTCCGCCGACGGCAAAATCACGCAAGCCTGGGACCCGCACGGCAATCTCGGCCCAAAGCCGCTTCCCTATGCCTACTGCAAAATGTTGATGGCAGGCCTGATGCTGGCCTCCGAGACGCTGGTCAAAGGCGGTTTCGTGATGGTGCGCCCCGGTGAAGGCAACCAAACACTTATCGTTGCCGAAGGCGACGGCATCCTTCTGCGCGACAATGTGGAAGCAGCCCTGCGTCAAGACATCGCGACCGAAGACCTCGATCCGCGCCTCGTGCACCCGTATGCAATCTCTGTGATAGCGTCGCATTATGGCTACACCGTGCGCATTAAGGAAAAACGCGAAGACCGCATCGTTTTCGCAATCGACTGCCCCGCAGCGCCCGCGGCCTAAACATCCGCCGTTACGGCATTATTCTTACATACCCCATCACTTGCCGCTTTTATTTATAAAACGGTGCGTTAGAATGGTTGAAGCGGGATAGGTAATATCTCGTTAACGATCTTCTGCCATCCTCTATGTACTAGGCGTTTTCTTCATTTATACCTATTTTTGAGCACCGCGCGCCCGCGCGGGACGGGAATTTTTATGGACGATCTCATCACAGAGTTCCTCACGGAAACGAATGAAAGCCTGGCAGCCCTCGACCTCGATATGGTTCGGCTCGAACAAAACCCCAACGACAAAGAATTGATCTCCAGCATCTTCCGCCTGATGCACACGATCAAAGGGACATGTGGTTTTCTTGGCCTCTCCCGCCTCGAAACGGTTGCGCACCGCGCCGAAAACGTCATGGGTCGTTTCCGCGACGGCGACCTGAAAGTCACGCCCTCTTACGTCACACTGATTTTCGAATCCTTCGACCGCATCAAATACATTGTCGGCGAACTTGAATCCACGGGCTCGGAACCGCAAGGCGATGACACCGCCCTGATTGAAAAACTCGACGCCGTGTTCGAAGGTCGCGACGGCAACCCGGAAAACGGAACCAGCGGCGCAGACGTCATACCGGAATCCGTCAAAAACGAAGTGGACCCGTTACAGGCGTTGTTTGATGCCACACCTGTGCTGCCGCCGGACCAGTGGCACACAATCGTTACCGTGCCGGAAAACGATTCCAACGACGCCGCCGTTGCCATGGCCGCGCCGGAACCAACACCCTCCGCGCCAAAACCGGCCGAAAAATCTGCCGGCGGCGAAGACCACGGCAAAGAATCCGCCCTCGCCGCGCAGTCCTTGCGCGTCAATGTCGATGTGCTGGAAAACCTGATGACACTGGTGTCGGAACTTGTTCTGACACGCAACCAGCTTCTACAAATTCTGCGCGTCCAAAAAGACACGGAATTCGCAGGGCCCCTGCAACGCCTGAACCATGTTGTCTCCGACCTGCAGGAAGGCGTGATGAAAACCCGCATGCAGCCGATCGGCAACGCCTGGTCGAAACTGCCGCGTATCATCCGCGACCTTTCCGTCGAATTGAACAAGAAGATCGATCTGATTATGCTCGGTCAGGATACGGAGCTCGACCGCCAGATCCTCGACATGATCAAAGACCCGCTCACCCACATGGTGCGCAACTCCGCCGACCACGGCGTGGAAATGCCCGCCGACCGCGTAAAGGCGGGCAAGCCTGAAACAGGCAAAATCATTTTGAACGCCTATCATGAAGGCGGCCACATCATCATCGAGATTACCGATGACGGCAAAGGCCTCCCTCTCGCCAAGATCAAGGAAAAGATCATCAAGAACGGCCTCGCCACCGAAGAAGAAGTGGCGTCCATGTCCGATCAGGCGATCCAGCAATATATTTTCAAAGCCGGGTTTTCCACGGCGGAAAAAGTCACCTCCGTTTCCGGCCGCGGCGTCGGTATGGATGTTGTCCGCACCAACATTGAAAAAATCGGCGGCTCTATCGTCTTGAAATCGACGGAAGGCAAAGGTTCTACCTTCCTGATCAAGATTCCGCTCACGCTTGCTATCGTTTCTGCGCTTATCGTCGAAGCCGGCGGCGAACGTTTCGCCATTCCCCAACTTGCCGTGCGCGAACTGGTTTTGGCATCGGAAAAATCATCGATCAAGATCGAAACCGTCAAAGGTACGCCCTTCTTCCGTCTGCGCGACCAACTTCTCCCGCTCGTCTCGCTGCGCGATCTTCTCAACCTGGAACCGCAAAACGCGGCTTCCGCCGACAGCCGTTACATCATCGTGGCGCAGATCGGCACGTACCAGTTCGGCATCATCGTAGACAAAGTGTTCGACACCGAGGAGATCGTGGTCAAACCTGTCTCGCGCATCCTGAAAGACATCGAAATATTCTCGGGAAACACCATTCTCGGCGACGGATCGGTTATCATGATCCTTGATCCGAACGGCGTTGCGAAGGCTGCAGGCGAAACCGATGTAGCCGAAGCCAGTTCACGCGCACAGGCCGAAACGAAACAAGGCTACTCGCAAGACAAGACATCCCTTCTCCTCTTCAACACAGGCGACGGCACACCGAAAGCCGTGCCGCTTTCTCTCGTCGCCCGCCTTGAGGAAATCGCAACAAAGGATATCGAATCCTCGAACGGCCGCCATATGATCCAGTACCGCGGACAATTAATGCCGCTCGTGCCGTTCGATAGCACTGTGAGCCTTAACGACCAACCGCGCAAACCCGTTCTCGTCTTTTCCGATACAAACAGCACGATGGGGCTTGTCGTAAATGAAATCGTCGACATCACCGAAGAGATTGTGAATGTCCAGATCGCTTCCAGCGGCACAGGCATTATCGGCAGCGCCATCATCGGCGGCCGGGCCACCGACGTCGTCGATATTGGTCACTATATCCGCTCCACCGACAAGAACTGGTTCAAGAACCACGGCGAAGAAGCGTTCGGCCAGGCATCGACGCAAGGCCGCAAGGTTTTGCTGGTCGATGACTCGCCGTTCTTCCGCAATATGCTGACACCTTTGTTGAAGGTTGCAGGATACAACGTCACCACGCTCGACAATCCGCTTTCCGCGCTGGAAATGCGCGAGAACGGGGAAAAATTCGACATCATCGTATCCGATATCGAAATGCCGCAGATGAACGGTTTCGAATTCGCGCAGAAAGTGCGTGAAGAAAATTCGCGCTGGCGTGACATACCGATGGTGGCCCTCACCTCACACGCCACGCAACAGGATATCGATCACGGCATGAATGTAGGCTTCTCCCGATATATCGCCAAATTCGACCGCGACACGCTGCTCAACACGCTCACTGAGACATTGGTGGCCGCCAACGAGAGCGCGCAACCGCCAAGAATGTCTAAGGGGGGACTGTAATGGGTACTCTTGCCATGGCCCGCGAAGACGTCGCATCGGGTGTAACCCGCGATTACCTGACGATCATGATCGGCGATCAGATTTTCGGCATTCCGATCCTTCAGGTGCAGGATGTTCTGGGCGAACAGAAAGTAACGCGTGTGCCGCTGGCGCCGCCCGCCGTCGCTGGCTCCTTGAACCTGCGCGGCCGCATTGTGACCGCCATAGACGTCCGCACCTGCCTTGGTATGCCCAGGCGCGAGAAAAGCAACGACCAGCGCCAGGAAATGAGCGTTGTCGTGGAAAACCAGAACGAACTCTATAGCCTCATGATCGACCGTGTTGGCGATGTCATGAGCCTGCAGGAACGTGATTACGAGAACAACCCCTCCACGCTTGATCCGCAGTGGCGCAGCGTGTGTCAGGGTATCTATCGCTTGAAAGACAGGCTTCTTGTGGTGCTCGATGTGCCGCGCCTGCTGGAGAGCCTTGAAAAGTAGCTTTGTTTTAATCCCAGGGGAGCAATATGCCTTTTTGTTTGGTGGTGGATGACAGCCGCGTGGTTCGCAAGGTCGCAAGACGGATTGTCGAGGATCTCGGTTTTTCCTGCGAAGAAGCGGAAGACGGTCAGAAAGCCTATGATTACTGCAGCGGAACGATGCCGGATGTGATCCTGCTCGACTGGAACATGCCGATCATGAGCGGTATCGAATTCCTTGAAAAGCTGCGCCAGATGCCTTTGGGCGAAAATCCCAAAGTGATTTTCTGTACAACAGAAAACGATATGGCGCATATCCAGCGTGCCATGACGGCCGGAGCAAACGAATACATTATGAAGCCGTTTGATTCCGAAATCATTGAGTCGAAATTTTCCCAGATCGGTTTGATCGATCCGGCCCAATAAGATTTTTTAGAAGAGTATCGATGTCATTAACACCGCCCGCCACTGGCCTTTCCGGCAAAGGCCCCGCCCCCGCCAATCAGATCCATGTGATGCTGGTCGATGACTCGGCTGTCGTGCGCGGTTTTATCGGCCGCATCCTCGAAACAGATCCGGAGATCCGCGTTGTCGCCTCTGTCGCCAACGGCGAACAGGGTGTGAGTTCGGCGGCACGCCACAATCCGGACGTTGTCATCCTCGACGTTGAAATGCCGGTGATGGACGGTATCACCGCGCTGCCCAAAATTCTGGCCGCCTCACCCGGTGTGCGCGTCATCATGTGTTCGACGCTGACCGTGCGCAACGGCGAGATGACGATGAAAGCGCTCTCGCTTGGCGCCACGGAATGCATCGCAAAGCCGACCAACTCTTCGGCCATCCATTCGGCCGATGAATTCAGGAACGAAGTCATTCGCGTGGTAAAGGCGCTGGGGCGCCGCAAGGACGCCGCAACGGTGGCACGCCCTTCCGCAAACGTGCCCTTGAACACAGGCACATTCTCTGGCGGCCAGAATGCCGCCCTGAAACAAAAGACCGCGTTCGAGCTGCGTAAACACATGCCGGGCGAGCTCTTCCGCCCCAATCTTCTTGCGATAGGCAGTTCCACGGGCGGGCCGCAGGCTTTGTTCAAGGTCATAACCAGCTTTAAAAACTTCGATGTGCCGATCATCCTGACCCAGCACATGCCGGCAACTTTCACCAAAATTCTCGCCCAGCACATTACCCAGCATACAGGCGTAACGGCGATGGAAGGCGAAACAGGCATGCCCGCTGAAAAAGGCAAGGTCTACGTTGCACCCGGTGGAAAACACATGCTGTTCGACAAAGTCGGCACCGAAATCCGCATCGTGCTCGATGACGGCCCGCCGGAAAACTTCTGCAAACCTTCTGTCGATCCGATGCTCCGCAGCGCTATCAAGATATGGGGTCCCAAATTCCTTACGGTGATTCTCACCGGTATGGGCTCCGATGGACTTCCGGGCTCCCGCCTCGTGGTCGAAGGCGGCGGACGCGTGGTGGCGCAGGACCAGGAAACATCGGTTGTCTGGGGTATGCCCGGCGCCGTCGCCACCAACGGCCTGTGTACGGCTGTCCTACCCTTGCAGGACATCGGCCCATGGGTTAGACAGGCATTTGGGAAAGTATAGTATTCATGCGCATCAACGACTTCGATTTGTATAAAGATCTGCTGAAAGAGAAATCGGGCCTCACGCTGACGCCGGATAAATCTTATCTGCTCGATTCCCGCCTTACACCCGTTGCGCGCAAACACAATTACGCAACACTCGAAGCCATGACCATGGCTCTGCGCGCCATGCCCTCGCCCGACCTTATCAAGGATATTGTCGAAGCGATGACAACGAACGAGACGTCTTTCTTCCGCGATTCAAAACCGTTCGACCAGTTCCGCGATGTTGTCATTCCGCATCTGGTAAAAACGCGCCCGTTGAAAAAGGTACGCATCTGGTGCGCGGCGGCATCGACGGGACAAGAGCCCTATTCGCTCGCCATGGTCATCAAGGAAAACGCCGCGAAGCTTGCAGGCTTTAACTTCGAGATCATAGCAACCGACATCGACACCGCGGTTCTTGAAACAGCCAAGAAAGGCGAATACAGCCAGTTCGAAGTGCAGCGTGGCCTGCCCATCCAGATGCTGATGAAATATTTCGACCAGAAAGGCGATCGCTGGCATATCAAGCAGGACATCAAATCGATGGTACAATACAAACCATTCAACCTGCTCACGCCGATGGCTGGCTTCGGCAAAATTGATATTATTTTCTGCCGCAACGTGCTTATTTATTTCGACCGCGAAACAAAAGCCAAAGTGCTGGAGAATATGGCGACCCTGTTGCCCGAAGACGGCATTATGTTCCTGGGTGGCGCGGAAACCGTTCTGGGCATCACCGAAGCGTTCAAACCACTGGAAAACTCGCG
This sequence comes from Micavibrio sp., assembly GCA_030824805.1. Lineage (GTDB taxonomy): Bacteria > Pseudomonadota > Alphaproteobacteria > Micavibrionales > Micavibrionaceae > Micavibrio_A. Next base: position 52,538 of record JAPJRC010000002.1, on the reverse strand, counting down.
CGGTATATATATCAAGCCCAGCTGCACGACCATCACCCCTCCGGCTCCTACACCGGCGGCGGCATCTGCCCCCGCGCCCGCTGTGCCAAAACCCGCCGTTCCGGTCACCGGCGCCGCCAAGATCTGATCTTTCGGGTAAACTTGCATCCGCAGGGCTTTGGCGGTATTTTCCCCGCCATGACAAACCCAGCCAGAAAAGACAGTGCCATGACCGCCCCCCAGCCCGTTAAAATCAAACGCGCCCTCCTCTCCGTGTCCGACAAGACGGGCCTTGTGGACTTCGCCAGGGAACTCGCCAAATACGGCGTCGAATTGCTCTCCACCGGCGGTACGTCCCAGGCCCTGAAAGACGCTGGCCTTACAGTCAAAGACGTATCCGAGCACACAGGCTTCCCTGAAATGATGGATGGCCGCGTGAAGACGCTGCACCCCAAAGTGCATGGCGGCATTCTTTCCGTGCGCGACAACGCGGACCATAAGAAGGCGCAGGACGAACACAGCATCGGCGATATCGACCTCGTCGTGGTGAATCTTTACCCTTTTGTGAAAACCGTCGCTTCCGGGGCTGATTACGACACCTGCATTGAAAACATCGATATCGGCGGCCCCGCCATGGTGCGCTCGGCGGCCAAAAACCACGCGTTCGTAGCCATCGTGACAGACCCTGCCGATTATGCGGCTGTTACCGAAGAACTTGCCGCCAACAACGGCGCAACCACATTCGACCTTCGCAAGAAACTCGCCGCCCGTGCCTATGGCCACACGGCGGCCTATGACGGCGCTATCTCCAGCTGGTTCGCGCAGCAGGACAACGAATATCCGCGCCAGATTTCCTTCACAGGAAACTTCAAACAATCCATGCGTTACGGCGAAAACCCGCACCAGACGGCGGTGCTCTACAGCACGCTGGAAAACCGTCCCGGTGCTGCCAATGCTGAAATACTGCAAGGCAAAGAACTCTCCTACAACAACATCAACGACACGGATGCGGCCTATGAACTCGTCGCCGAGTTCGACGCGCCGGCCGTTGCCATCATCAAGCACGCAAACCCCTGCGGCGTTGCCACGGGTGCCGATATGCTCGACGCCTACAACAAAGCCCTCGCGTGCGACCCTGTGTCCGCGTTCGGCGGCATCATCGCGCTGAACCGCACGCTCGATGCAAAAACGGCGGCCAAGATCATCGAGATCTTCTCCGAAGTCATCATCGCGCCGGATATCGCGCCCGACGCTCTCCCCGTGCTCGCAACCAAAAAGAACCTGCGCGTACTGAAAACAAGCGGCTTGCCGGATATCCATGCCCGCCGCACGTTCTTCAAGCCTGTGGCCGGCGGTCTGCTGGTACAGGATGCCGATGCGGGTGTTATCACCAAAGCCGATCTGAAGGTTGTCACCAAGCGCGCGCCGACCGAGACAGAGCTGAACGACATGCTCTTCGCCTTCAAGGTCTGCAAGCATGTGAAGTCCAACGCAATTGTCTATGCAAAACAAGGCGTTACGGTCGGTATTGGCGCGGGTCAGATGAATCGACGCGATTCGTCCCGTATCGCTGCCGCACGTATGGAAGAATTCGGACTGATGCCCGCCGTGGGCGATGCCATGGCCGTCGCGTCTGATGCGTTCTTCCCGTTCCCGGACGGCCTTCTGGCCGCCGCAGAAGCCGGGGCCACAGCCATCATCCAGCCGGGTGGCTCGGTAAAAGACGCCGATGTTATCGCCGCCGCCGATGAAAAAGGCCTCGCCATGGTCTTTACCGGCATGCGCCACTTCCGCCACTAAGCCGGAAAGCCTTGGAAACCTTTGAAACCTGCGGAAAATTTGGCTTTTTCCGCAGGTTTTCTGTATACTCTTTATATAGAGGGTTTGGGCACGTCCCGGGGCCGGAATCGGCCCGAATATAAGAAAAAAGCGTGGAACGAACTAGACAAAAAACAGATTCCGTAAGAATCGCCGAAAACGGCAAAACGCTCCAACCCATTGAATTAAAACATTTATCCAGACCGATTTGAGATCGCCAAATGCGATTTGCTATCTTAGGGGTAAGTTAACGTAATACCGCTATATATAACGAAACAGAGCGCGGTAGATTTAGGAGTTTAAAATGGGCGGACTGGTAAAAGGAATTGCAGGTTGGGCGATGAATTCGGCTTCCAAACTCCCGGGAGTTTTCTCCGCCATGAAATGGCCCCTGATCGGCGGTGCGGGCCTCGTTGCTGCGGACCAGACGCTTAACGGCGGTCGCGGCACAAGCGCTGTAGGCGGCGCGGTTGGCAATTTCATCAAAGGCGGCGCGGAAACAGTAACCGACAACGCCGCAGATGTTACAGCCAGCGCCGGGTCACGTCAGACATTCTCCGGCCTTTACAACTTCCTCGCTGAAATCGGCATGCTGTTGAAGCTTATCGGTGTTGGCGGCGGTATCCCTGAAACATTGATGGGCCTTGGTAACAGCGGCGTTCAGCGCCCGACGCGCATCGGCGCGATGGCTGGCTACAATGGCGTTGACGGCAATGGCCGTCCTCTTGCAGGTCCCGGTTCGCCCGGTGGTCCATCGGGTTCCGGTGACTCCGGTATCAATCTTGGTCAGGCTGCTATGATTACAGGCGGCGCTGGTGCTGCTGCCTTGGGCGCACGCGCTCTTTTGAATGGCCGCGCAGGTGCTCCCGGCGTCTCGGCTGTTGCCGGTGGTGCTGCGAACGCAGCGGATGATGTTGCCCGCGCCGCGGTTGGCGCTGCGGATGACGTTGCCCGCGCAGGTATCGGTTCCCGTATTCTTGGCTTTGCAAGCCGCCTGCCGGTTGTCGGCAAATGGGCTCTGGCTATCGGTGGCGCAGGCGCTGTCGGTATGGGCCTGATGAGCGGCGAAGCCGAAGCCGCTACGCCGAACGCTGGTGCCCTGCGCGGTGCCGGTGCCACGGCTCCTGCCACGACGGGCGGTGTTATGAACGCTTCTACGGCTGAACTCACAGGTGTAGGCTTGTCCATCGTTGGTGGCGGTACAGCCGCTACGGCTGTGGCCACGGCTGCAGCTCCGGTTGCCGCACAGCTCGGCCTGCGCGCTATCCCCGGCATTTCTTCTATCATTGCCGCCGGCGATACTATCTACAATACGTCCAGATACGCCCTGCAAGGCGAATTCGGCAAAGCCGGCCTCAGCCTCGTATCCGGTGTTGGCGAAACGGTTGCAGGTCTCGGTGGCGCCGCCACGTACCTCACGCTGGGCACAGCCTGGAGAGAAGCAGTCCGCGCCGGTGGTGCCGCAGTTATGGGCGAAGAAAACACGATCGACCACTCTTACGCTGTGCAAGGTGTAAGCGCTCTGAAGAACTTCTTCTTCGGCGCAGCCACCAACGAAGAAAGACGCACGGCAACCGCCCCTGCTCCGGCTCTTACCCAGAACGGCATGGCGCTTGGTTTCGGTTCGTAGTACGGAATAGTTGAAAACAAAGGAATAACTGGGTATAGAAACGCCGAATTTGTCTTTTGAATGCTGAAAGCTTATAATGGCAAATATACCAAGTGTAGGAGAGTAAAGTGTCAACGGTAGATCTGGATTCAATGTCCTATCAGGATGTGGTTAACCACCTCAGTGGACGCAAAGATGGCGAGCCTCCAAGCTATGTTCGCGCCAGCGATCAAACCGAAGCAGAGCGTCAAGCTTCTTTCGAAACCCAGCGTTACGCCCGTCAGCGTTACAGAGATATTTGGGTTCCGCGTCGTGATGCTTTGCGTGCGATTTTCCAGCACCGGGTTGCAAGCATGTCTGTTATGTTCAACACTGCAACGAACCTTACAGCATTTGCATTTAACTCACGCAATCCTATGGCTCTTGTAAGCAACGCTTTCAAGTTGGCAATGAATACGTTCAGCGAAATCAATGGTCACATCCGTAGAGGTAGACACATCAGGGAAGACGCCATCGGTATGCAAGCCGTGATTTGGAATCACGTATATGATGACGTCCTTCCTATCCTTCTGAAGCGCCCTATCAAAGATGATGGGACCGTGATGGAAATTCCGGAAGTCAGAGGCCAATTGATAGGCATCATGAACGATGAATATGTGCTGAAGCGTAGCCCTGACGGCAAACGCGAAGTCAACCATGACACCCGTAGGAAAATAGCGCGCCTGCTGGACTGCGATTATCACGAAGCCACAGGCAAACTCGTTAGAAACGAAGATGCTTATAAATATGATGATACAGGCAAACTCGTTAAAAACGAAAATCCTTTTAATAACGAGGACACGCGCATACCCGGTCCTAGACATCGCGTCCTACCAGTTCCTCTGGAACCTAAGGCGCCCGTTGCGGAAGCTCCTGCTCCCGCTGCACCCGCTCCCAGAGCGCCTGCAATGGCGATGGCACCAGCTTAGAAAAAGCCGCCCCTCGGGCGGCTTTTTAAATAAGGCTTTCTTATCTGTTTTTTTTGTTTTTTATCAAACCCAGATTTGCCGTTAACATCCCGTAAAGCTTTGATCTATATTATGAAATCATCACTCACCGCCTCAAATTTGCATTCGCTTCACGCGATTCCGTAGAATGAAGGCATAGATTGAGTAATGAGGTTTGATATGGCAGACACAGCAACACAACAAGCACCCGCAGAAGGCCGCAGCTGGACCGACAGGTTGAGCAACTGGTTCACGGACCGCGCTGCTGATGTTGGCGCTCTCACAGGCAATGCTCAATCTCAGGTTTACACACAAATTCGCGACTCCCAGCGCCCTGGCGATGCCATGCTTTCCCTCGTCCGCAACAGCGAAGGCATGAACACGCCCGAAATCAGCGCGCAAATCGACAATATTGCCAATGACCGTCAATTCATGGGCGCTTTGAACAGCGCACTGAGCAGCGACAGCCAGATTATTCGTGATCTTGGTTCCAGCATGCAACCCGGTGCTGCAGGCGGCGCAAACCCACAGCAATTCCTTACGTTGATGCAGGACCCACAAAACCGTCAGTTGATGACACAGGTTCTCGCAAAGATAGGCGAAAACCCGGATGACCAGTTCGGTTCGCAAACATTGCAGACCGTTATCGCACAAGCAACGGCAAGCGATTTTGTTGGCTTGAACCAAACGGTTCAGGGCATGGGTATCAGCAACGCGCGCCTTACAATGGGTGCGACGATGCAAGGCTTGGGTGTTGATGTCAGCGGCATGCAGAGCAACCCGATGGGCGCTATCGGCAGCTTCCTTTCCAATCCGAATGAAGGCATTGCCAACTGGATCAACAATCCGAACGGTCCGATGGCGAACCTCAGCGAAGACAACAAAAGCATTCTCGCAACGCTCGTTCAGGCTTTTGCAAAGATGTTGAACATTTACATGCCTGGTCAGGGTATTATCGATCCTTACCTGGAATTTGCACAGCACTACGGCCAGCAAGCCATTGCAAACGGCGATTCCATTCGCGGCGCAACGGCGCGTCACGAGCCGAATGCCGGTACACCGACACAAGGCGATCGCACCAACGTTCAGGTTTCCGAGAACATCCGCCCGACAAGCGCGTTCAATGTAGGCGGCCTGAACCTTACGCCTGCACGCGAACCCAACGCGGATGCACCGCAAGTCGAAATCGCGCGTGTCACGCCCCCGAACTACTCGGGCACCAATTACGGCGGCGGCTCCCTGCCCTCGCTTGGCGGCTAATGCCACAGAATAAAAAAAGGCCCGCGTCATGCGGGCCTTTTTTATTGTCCTGAGATCATTAACCGCACCAGACGCGCGTAACCTTGCCGTCATCGTCGTGCACGACGTTGATGCGGTCCGGCGCATGGTCCATCGTCATCATGGAATCCGGCTTCAGGATACGCGTCGGGCGCCCTGTCTCCTTGGCGGCGGCTTCGGCTTCCGTTACATCCTTGCCGACCCACTCTTCGAAATCGCACTCGGCGTCGGTGAACACTTCACGGGATGGCGGAGGAACATCGGAATGGGGAATTTCTTCAGCCGTGACGCCTTCACCCGCAGGCGATTCTTCCGCCATGCTGGAATCGGATGTCACGCTCTCGGTCTCCACAGGCACAGCAGCCTCCGGAAGCGCCTCGCCCGTATCTGCAGCACCTGCGGACGGGGTAACGGCCGTCTCGGCGGGCATGGTTTCCTCCTGCGCTGTCTTATCGGCAGGCTCATCACAGGCCGCGAGTGGCAATACAAGACACAAAGATGCTAAAACGGGATACAAAGACAGGCGCATGGGAACCTCCTTGGGAACAAATGGTTAACGCCAGCATAGGCCGCAGGATGGCGAACGGCTATAATTTTCTTGTTTTCATAATATTTTTAGAGTAGAACTTTGGGCCATAAAGAGGAGTTGTGTGATGAAAAAACCCGGTGTTGAAACCACGAAAGAACAAGCCAATGGCGGCGAAGCCCCAGGCGTAGAACAAGCAACCAAAAAGAAGTTTCCGCTCGGAAAAATTCTCGCCGGCGTCGCGGGCGTTGGTGTACTTGCTTTTGCGCTTAGCCAGTGTGATGGCGATCAGGCACCTCCTCCGCAGCAGCCGCGGGAAAACACCACGCCGCAAGCACCCACACAAGAGCGCGGCACGTATATCTATCGTTATACAATTACCGAAGACGCACCGATCCGCGGCCCCGGTGTGAACGATCCTGTTCTCGCCACGATCAAAAAAGGTTCATGCACGGAAAGCGTTCTGGGGCCCGACAACGGCCTGTCCCGTTCTGGTAACCTCATCGAAATCAATGCCACAAAGGCAAACGGTGTCGACCAAGTGCGCGGTTACATGGACAATCAATTCCTTCGCAATTCGGGCGTCCGCCACCAGCAATCCGGCCCATGCGCCGCAGAGTTTATTGCCGCAAGCGCGGCTCCGGCCTCTACCCCAGCACCCGCCCCTGAAATCCAGACCGGCGGCTCTACGCAAATACTGCGCGTCAGAGGCAGCGCGAACCTGTTCACCACGCCGGATGCAACGCAGCGTTCAAACTTTGTTACCGAAGGTGCCTGTATCACTCCTACGGGTCGCTCCGCAGCCGGCCGTATCGAAGTTACAGTCAACACAGGTGATCAGGAACAAACATTCTGGACCACCGGACGCTTTACGAATTCGACGGCGCCTGTCTGCCAGGCAAAACTTGGTATGTAGCAAGGATTAATCTCCATGGAAAAGCCAGGCGTTGAATCAGAAAAGGCAAAAGACGGTACAGATGTCTCTCAAACACCTGTGCCTGAAAAGCAGCGCAAATTTCCATGGGGTAAGGCTCTGGCCGCAACCGCCGCCGCTGGCGTCATAGCCGCCACACTTTACCAATGTTCCGGAGAAGGACAGAACACTGCACCATCCGCACCGACATCCAGCATCGATCCGGATGGACGCTACTTTGTCGTTCTCGAAGATGGTCCGGTGCGTGACCAACCGCGTGGAAACTATATTTCCGGACTGTTTGCGCAAAAAGGTTCATGCGTACAAGGCACAAGCGATGCACAGGGACAACAGGTTCGTGCAGGCCGCACCATTCAGGTAAAGGCAACCGAACAAAACGGTGCCGAGCGCAATGTTTATATACATATGGGCAATGTTCGCCAGGTTCCGGCAGAAGAAGTCCCGCCAACCGGTTGCAAGGCCGTGTTCGTTCAGGAAGCAGCGCTGCCACCGGCGCCTCAGCGCCCGCCCGAACCAACCTATACAACAAACCAGACAGTGAACCTCCGGGATGACTGGACACGTGAAGCGCCAGTATGGGGGACACTGCCCCCGAATGCCTGCGTCGTTGCCACCGGTGACGAGAATGACGGCATGATGCAGGTGGGATTGGTAACCACCCAAAGTGCGCCGCAGGTAATGTCGTTTAAGTGGGTGCCGAAACAACAGATGATACCATCCGATCGTGCGGCGGCGACCTGCATTTCCAACCACACGGAAGGCGGGCGCCCGGCAGGCGTCACGCCCAGACCATAGCAGATAGAGATAAAAGCGATGTCCGAGCAAACACAACAAGACCCGCAATCACCTGAGCAACCAAAGAAGCCGGATGCATCCGAGTTCGACTATGCAACGCACGCTAAAAGAGTTCTCGGAGATTCGATGAAAGCAAAGTTCGAAGGACCAAGCAAAGCGTATAAATATGCGGATGTTATTGGAAAAGGCCTTGTTGCTGTAGCCGGTGTGCTTGGTGTTGCCTGGGCGCTCCAACAATGCTCAAGCAATAACCCGCCGCCGCGTCGCGAACCGGTAGAACAATCAAACGGGGGCGATCTTCCCAATCCTACTTTTCCAAACATTCGGGGGCCTCAATATCCTGTTCTGGAACCCGGCTATTACCGGCCGGTCGGTGAAAACACCAATCTACTGCAGGGTGCCAGCGGCGCATTGCGCGTCAAAGCCAGTTTCGGCCGCCAACATTGTATCGAGGTGGTGAGCGGCGGCCCTGAATACGCATACGCGGCTGTAAAAGCGAAAGACGCCGCCGGAAACATTCTCAAAGGCTATGTAAGCAAAACGGAACTTGAACCCGCACCGAATTGCAGGCTGTAAAGATTTTTTAGGAGCTGATCCATGGGTGAAAAGCCAACTAAGATAAGCACAGGTCATAGCACATACCACCTGAACGAGAGCGGGCAGTATGTGTCTGAGGCAGGTTATCTGCCTCCGCAAGAAGAGCAACACGCGCTCGATGTCCATCATTACACCACTATGATGGCTATGAAGGATGAAGAAAGAGAGCGTCTTTGCAAGGAGCGCGATGAAGCGGTTCTATACAAAAAAAAGAACGGGAAATATCCAGAAAATTATGATCCTAAAAAGATGGAAACCGCTATAAAGGGGATAGACGAAGAGCAAAACAATCTCAAAGATGTTTTCTGGCCAGGACAAAAAACGCCAAATGAATCGGCGCATAATGGAAGCTCTGAAAAGGCTTCCCCAAAAAACCAGCAGGACATAAAGACCGTTTTCTGGAATGAACCTATGAAGGAAAAACTTGCCGCAGGAGGTATTACCGTAGCTATATTAGCGGGCATTTTTGGTATTGTTAGCATAAGCAACAATGATGCCTCCGCACCAAAACGCGATTCCGTGGAACAATCCGGTGAAGCTTTGCGTACAGCGCAACCGAAATTGCTTCCACCGTTTCATACACAGCCAGTAAAGCCTTTCGAAAACGGGTTTTACAGACCTTCGCACGATCTCGTGAATATGTGGCAGGGACCGCTCGACAGGCCCACCCATATCGCGACTTTCGGCAGGAGCGCTTGCTTCCATGTTACGGATGCTGATTTTTCCTCCAGCTTTGCGATAGCAACAACCCAAAGCCGTACGATGGAAAAGACGCGGGAATACACAGGCTATGTTTTGAAATCCCAGTTGGAACGCGTTGATCTATGCCCTGCCTCGCCGTCCGTTCCTGGGCAACAAACACAGGCCCCGGTGGGCAAACCGGGCGAGTTCCCGGGCTTCCACATCATGAGCCATACTATGCTTTACAACCAGATAGGTTCAGGCCAGCAGCCTGTTGAACAGCTGCCGGATCGGACTTGTGTAATAGTGGACGCCGTGGATCCGGAAACCCAGACATGGAGCCACGTAACCGCCGTAAAAGGCGGCCAGAGAGTGAGCGGCTGGGCCTTCGATCTGCGCCTTGATTACCAGCATCGTTGCCAGTTATAAGCCTTATTAGCCCTTGTTTTTCAGGGCGGTTTTGCCTAATCTCCGGCCCCATGAGCACACCGAAAACCAAGCCCTTGGACCAAATACGCAATTTCGCAATTATAGCGCATATTGACCATGGAAAATCGACCCTTGCCGACCGCCTGATCCAGACCTGCGGAGGCCTCGAGGCGCGCGAGATGACCGAACAGGTGCTCGACAACATGGACATCGAAAAAGAGCGCGGTATCACGATTAAGGCGCAGACGGTGCGCCTTGCCTACAAGGCAAATGACGGCATCGAATACCAATTGAACCTGATGGACACGCCGGGCCACGTCGACTTTGCCTACGAAGTCTCGCGCTCCCTGGCTTCTTGCGAAGGCTCCATCCTAGTCGTCGACGCATCGCAGGGTGTCGAGGCGCAAACGCTCGCCAACGTCTATCAGGCGCTCGACAACAACCACGAAATCATTCCGACCATCAACAAGATCGACCTGCCCGCCGCCGACCCAGAACGCGCGAAAGGCCAGATCGAAGATGTGATCGGCCTAGACGCATCGGACGCGGTTCTTGTCTCCGGCAAATCCGGCATCGGCATTCCCGATCTTCTCGAAGCCATCGTCACGCGCCTGCCGCCGCCGAAAGGCGATAGCGCCGCACCGACGAAAGCGCTGCTCGTTGACTCATGGTACGACGCCTATCTCGGCGTTGTCATTCTTGTCCGCGTCATCGACGGTTACCTGAAAAAAGGCCAGAAGATCCGCTTCATGCAAACGGGCGCGACGCGCGAGATCGACCGCGTCGGTATGTTCACGCCGAAGAAGGTTGCGTTAGACGCGCTCGGCCCCGGCGAGATGGGCTTCATCACCGCGGCTATCAAGGACATCAGCGACACGCTCGTCGGCGATACGATCACGGATGAGCGCAATCCCGCGAAAGAAGCGCTCGCCGGATTCAAACCCTCCGTGCCGATGGTTTTCTGCTCCCTCTTCCCTGCAGATTCATCCGAGTTCGAAAAACTGCGCGAGAGCATCGGCAAGCTGAAACTCAACGATGCATCGCTGCATTACGAACCGGAAAACTCCCAGGCCCTCGGCATGGGTTTCCGTTGCGGCTTCCTCGGCCTCCTGCACATGGAGATCATTCAGGAACGGCTCGACCGCGAATTCAACCTCGACCTGATCCCCACCGCGCCGAGCGTTGTGTACAAGGTCTACCTCACCGACGGCACGCAGATCGACCTCTACAACCCTGCCGACATGCCGGATGTTTCGCGCATCGAAAAGATCGAGGAGCCGTTCATCAAGGCGACCATCATGACGCCGGACGAATATGTCGGCTCGCTCCTGCAACTCTGTCAGGAACGCCGTGGGCAACAGATCGAGCTGACTTACGTCGGCGCGCGCGCGATGCTCGTCTACCGCCTGCCGCTCAACGAAGTCGTCTTTGATTTCTATGACCGTTTGAAATCCATCTCCCGTGGTTACGCCTCGTTCGATTACACGCTGGATTCTTACGTCGAGGGCGACCTGATCAAGATGGATATCCTCGTGAATTCCGAGCCCGTGGACGCGCTCTCGATGATGGTGCACAGATCACAGGCCGAACGCCGTGGACGCGGCATGTGCGAGCGTCTGAAGGAACTGATCCCCCGCCAGATGTTCAAGATCGCCATTCAGGCCGCGATCGGCGCGAAGTTCATTGCGCGCGAGGATATCAGCGCGATGCGCAAAGACGTTACCGCGAAATGCTATGGCGGCGACGCGACCCGCAAACGCAAACTGCTCGAAAAGCAGAAAAAGGGTAAAGCCAAGATGCGCCAGTACGGCAACGTCGAAATCCCGCAGAGCGCCTTTATCGCCGCGCTGAAGATGGGGGATGAGAAGTGAAAGCTTGCTTAGGGATTCGCCCTCGGCCAAACTGTCATTCTGAACCGTCATCGCGAGCCAAAGGATCCTAGGCAACATTCAAAGCACACTTACGTAAACCCTGTGCATAACAATGGTAGAGCCTTTAAAAGTTATTAAAGTCTATATAAAGTATGAAAATGCAGCATAAATTAAGCCTACTAATTGCTTTAATTTCGGGTATTTTTATACCAATAATTATTTGGCTATCGCCAATAGTTATAAATAAATTTTTTCCAACTCAGATTTTAACTTTTCAAGTATCAAATTTTCACGATCTAAACGCTTCTTCCATTTTTGATTTAGAAATAAAAAATGAAAGTGAGCATGCTGAAAAGAATGTAAAAATATTTATAGACAAATATCATACCCGTTATGGCGAAAAACTAAATCTGGAATATGACAGCAGCAGAGACATAAAAGTTAAACAAGATGACAAACAATTTATCTTAGAAATTGGAGATTTAAAAGCTGGTGAAGTTTTCACTGCTGTATTGCTTGTCGAAAGTACAAGCATGACGGTTTATGATTGGGATGGAGAGGCCAGAAATATTAAAATCTCTTCAGATGAACGAATAGGCTACCAAAGGACAAAATCCGTTTTCTATGAAGACGCAAAAACATTCATATTTTGGGTAGCTGTTATACTTTTTGCTTCCTTGATAATTTTCGCAATTACGTTTGAATTTTTGATAACCAAAGAAATCAAAATAAAATACTGGCAAAAGCAGATCAATGATGCAAATAGCCAAATTCAAAAACTAAGCAATTAAAATCAGGCCGCCATTTCTGGCGGCCCGACATCATAAGCATAAAAGCTTAGTTCGCTTTCTTGCTTTCGATCGCCTTCGCGGGCCCGTTGATCGGGATCATGCGCGGCTTAGCTTCTTCCGGCACTTCGCGGAGCAGGTTGATGGTCAGGAGCCCATCGTTCATTTCCGCGCCCGTCACCTTGATATGGTCGGCAAGGCGGAAAGAGCGCTGGAACGCGCGCGTCGCGATTCCGCGGTGAAGGAAGGTCTTGCCCTCTTCCTTGTCTTCCAGCTTGCCCGATACGACAAGGTTTTCGCCCTGCGCCGTGATCGTGAGGTCGTTCATCGTGAAACCTGCCACGGCCATGACGATTTTATATTCGTCTTCGCCGGCCTTTTCGATGTTATAGGGCGGATATGAGTCGAAACGATCTTCCGCGCCTTCGACCATCGACTGGAACAGGTCGTTGAAACGGTCGAACCCGACCGTTGAGCGCATAAGCGGGGATAAAGATAGTAAGTTTACCATGTTTGCCTCCTTATATATTCAAGCAAGGTTTTACGGTTATGTTTTGCGAGGGCCGAACCCCGAAATGGGCGTTCCGGCCTCGTCCTTTCTTACGATGGAAAAGCCCATCTGGTTCACGAAAAATGCAAAAAATTTTGGCTAAAAAAACAAGGACATGCCGGCAAGCGGCCATTCCTACCGCGCCAAAATGACGTAATACAATATATTGGTGGCGGCCGTGCCGTCCCTGAAACAGAACATGTTCTTGCCGTTGGAATCGCTCACATAGACATGGCCCGAATCCGTTGCGCTGTATCCGAATATGCCGCGGAAAGACGCACCCGCATCGTTGCTGTCGAAGAAATTGCCGCGCGACGCGGGCATCGTTTGAATGCGGTCGATACGGTGCATGCGGTTTACGGCAAGGCATATCTCGTCCCGCACATCGACCAAGGTCAAAAGCAGTTCCGTATCGCTGTTGTCGCCGTTGTTCCAGCATTGGTCATAGCCGCCGCCTGTGCCTATGCCGCTGATGCAATCGCGGCCAGTGATCGTATAAACGCCCTTGAATTTTGTGAGCGTGGGCGTGTTCTTGAAAAATTCCTTGTCCGGATCCTGGGATGACACCGCCCCGCCTTCTGGATGAAAAACATGGCAACGGAAATTGGTCGGGCTTCTGGTATTGACGTAGTTCGTGTCCGTTCCGTTGAACGGCGAGCGTTCGAAACTGATCTGCGCGTGGGTACAACTGGACGTGGTTATTTTCATTACGGCGGTTTGCAGGGCAACGCCGTAATTGAGAATGCGCGAGGCCGCAAGCCGCGCGACTTCGTCGGACATCGTGCTCCCCGAACCGCGGCTCGACTGGGTGACAACGACCGCGAGCGCCGCGAACAACGCCACCGCGATAAGGATAAGGAACAAAACATTGCCGTTCTGTCCGGCGCCCCGTTTCTTGGTCAAACGAAAATATTCTTCACACATACAAGCCACTTTTTGCGACCTTTTTAGCCCTCACCCGCAACTATCGGCCGATTCGCAGACGAGGGAAAAGCATATTAGGACTTTTGTACAATAAATGCCCGAAAGCCGCTTTTAAAAGAACCAGCGCATAATAAACTTGGTAAAAACCCAGTTTTTCGCGCGTATATATTTATTGTCTAACCTATAAGCTTATCGGGACGGATATAATCCGTTACATCGGTGGCGTTGCCGATCCAGTACTGGATTTTTCCCTGCGCATTGTAAAGCGGCACGCCTCTCACTAGGAACTGGCGGTATTTCCCGTCATGCCCGCGTTGCGGATAAAGACATGCCCAATTCTGCCCCGTATCGAGCGCATGGTAAAAGCTGGAGGACACGCGCGGAATTTCTTCCACCGGGAGGAAATCCTGCCATGCCCAATCCCGCATATCCTCAAGCGTCTTGCCGCTGAAATCGTAGAAGGCTTTGTTGTACCAGACGCCCGTTGCATCGGCTGCGACCATCCACGCCATGTCGGGCTGGTTTTGAAAAAAGTTGAAAATCTCGTTGTTGTTGACAGTTATGCGGGAAGACGCGTCCAAAATTTCCCCGGTGAGGGTTTTTGTCTGTCTCATGGTTTCTCTCAATTATTATTTTGTATTGTTATTAACAATACCTAAAAACAAGCGGTTCATAAGGACAGTTCCGCAGGCCAGCCAATTATTTACTGACCGGTTGCCGGTCTTTAAATCTATTGCAACGGCGAAAAGATATAGAACCAAAACACCGCTTGCTTGTTTTCATCCCATGGCAAAAACAGAATCCAGCGATAAAGCAAAGCAGTTCAAAGCGCAGGCGCGCCGAGCAGGCCTTCGATATGTGTATGACAGCGACAAAGGATACGGGCGTAAAAAGAGCGGCAAAGGATTCGTCTATATAGGCCTGAATGGAAAACCCATTCGCGATGCGCGCACTATCAAACGCATTGACGCGCTCGCCGTCCCTCCTGCGTACAATGACGTCTGGATATGCCGCTACGACAACGGCCATATCCAGGCCACAGGCATAGATGCGCGCGGGCGCAAGCAATACAGGTATCATCCGGACTGGCGCACGGCGCGGGACCAGAACAAGTTTGAAAACATGCGCGTCTTCGGCGAGGCCCTGCCCGCCATCCGCCGAAAGGTAAGTGTGTGCCTTGGCAAGAAAGGCCTGCCACAGGAGGCTGTGGTAGCGGCGATCGTCCGTCTACTCGACAAAACCGGGCTTCGTGTCGGGAGCGAGGAATATCTTGAAGAAAACGCCACACACGGACTCACGACGATATCCAAGAAACACGTGGACATCAAAGGCGCGAAAGTGGAACTGGATTTTCCTGCCAAAGGAAACAAGCAATGGCAGGGCGAATTGCAGGACCCGAAGGTCGCCAAGATCATTGCCAGATGCGAAGATCTGCCGGGCTATCGCCTGTTTCAATGGGTTGATGAAAACAAGAAGCGCCACATTGTTACATCGTCCGATATCAATGCGTGGCTTCAGGAAATTTCGGGCAAAAGCATCACTGCCAAGGATTTCCGCACATGGGCGGCGTGCACGTTGTTTCTAGAAGAAGCTATGGAGCAGACACGTTGCTGTGAAGATGCGAAAGACCTCAAACTCAAACCCATCCTGAAAAATGTTTCGGAACAGCTCGGCAACACTCCGGCCATATTGCAGAAAAGCTACGTCCATCCAGAACTGATAGATCTCTATCGCACAGGCTGCTTCCTTAATAAAGAATGGAAACACAGTAAAAAGGATGCCGTTCCATCGGGCTATCGCAAGACCGAAGCCTTGTTGTTACGATGGCTGCAAAAGCAATACAAATGATGCACCCTCTCTACACCATAGGATATGAAGGCGCAAAACCGGAAGATTTCGTGGCCACCTTAAAGAACGCAGGAGTCATGGTGCTGCTCGATATCCGCGAAGTGCCATGGTCCAGAAAACCTGGGTTTTCCAAAGAGCCGCTGCGCAAGCTACTCGGCGAACACAGTATCGATTATCTGCATCTGCAAAAACTGGGCAACCCCCGTTCTAAAGATTCCGATCATGCACGATCGCTCGCGCGTTTTTCGACACATCTGAAAACGGACAAGGCACAGGATGCGTTGGCACACGCTGCTGAGATAGCCCTTACCCGCCCGGCATGTTTGTTATGCTTTGAAAAAAATCCCAGAGAATGTCATCGAAATCTGGTAGCGCCCGCGCTCACAGCGCTTACGGGGCAAAAAACCGTGGATTTATTCGTTACAAACAACAGAGATCAGCTGCCTTTGTTATAAATGAAGGATCAAATCCTGCGCCCGTGCGTTAGCAGAGCATGGTTGATCACCCTATAGACGAATTAAAGGATATGAGAACCGAGCCTTGGCCCGGGCGGCGTAATACACGGTTGGCCATTATCCTTTGCACAGCTGCGGCTGTTATTTTTGTCATGCTTTTCGCGTTGATTTCCCCCGTGGCCTACAAACCTGCCTATGTTGCCAACCCGGTACAGGAAGGCGCTTCTACGGCGTTTAAAGTCATTCCGCCCTCACCCACAGAAACGGAGCCCAGCGCAGGTGCGCCAGCTCCGCAAATTCCCGTTTACACGGAATAGCGCTATGCGCTCTGGCTGCTGCTGAACATGTTCATGCGGCCACCGGGCAGAGTCTCGATACGCCCTATATCACGGTTGAACATGGCAAAGCTGTCATATTCCTCACGTGGCAAGGCCTGTATCATATCGAGCGCGTCTTCGCTTGCGCCCTGTTCCTGACAATATTCCACCAATTCCACTTTGGTCATAGGGAAATGGGCCTCATCCACCAGTTCGAGAAAATTGATCGTGCTCATATTGATAGCTCCTTTTCGTATACCCTTTGCCAACGGCATGGTAGCGGCGGCGGTTCCTGCGCTTATTTCTTGTACAAGCAAGGAACCGTAAGCGGCGGGCCATTGTTGGATGGCTGTCTATCTACCAACCCTTTCGCAAAGCCCCAGGAGGATTTATGCCGACAGATTGCCCGACACCCCCTCGCCGCTTGATCACAGATTGTGTCTTACGTTCACCTTCCGACATTCATCCCGCATGGGCAGCGCGCCGCGTTAACAAAATGCGTGAGCGCTTCCCAGTGGGTGCAGACCATCAGCCGCTTGCACATATGAATTTGATCGCACCGGTACAACCGACGCTCACCATTACAAGGTTTGATCGTCCCTTCTAGATCCCAGTAACACCGCATAAAAAAACCGCTCCTGTGAAGGAGCGGTTTTCGTATTCTTTGGACAAGTAATCCTAGAGAACAGCTGCTTTCAGGTCTTTGGAGACGCGGAAAGCGACTTTTTTCTTCGCAGGGATCTTGATCGTTGCGCCCGTTGCTGGGTTACGGCCCGTACGAGCTGCTGTTTTCTTGACGAGCAGGATACCGAAGCCAGGAATGCGGACTTTCGCGCCGCGCTTGATGTGCTTCGTGATGTGCGCGATCAGGTCGCCCAGAACAGCTTCAGATTGTTTCTTCGGCAGTTCATGCAGTGCGGCCAGGTCGGTCGCCAGGTGTTTCAGCGTTACAACGTCACCCGTTGCAACAGAAACGAACTTGGTCGGCTTTGCGGCAGGTTTAGCGGCTTTAGCGGCCGGAGCTGCTTTTTTCGCAGGGGCCTTTTTTGCCTTGGCCGGAGCTGCTTTTTTCGCAGGGGCCTTTTTTGCTTTAGCTTTAGCTTTTGCAGCCATCGTTTAGTTCCTTCTTAAAAGTTTAAGTATCGTCATCTTATGACTCATTTTTAAAAACGCAATCCGGAAAAGATAAGAAAACACAATAAAATTGGGGAGAAACGCGCTTTTTCGCCCGATAGCATCACAAACACCTTCAAGAAACGCTGTGTTTTCAGCGTTTTTGTGATAAAAGATGCCTATGAAAGATAAGCCTGTAACCACTGTACAAACCATAAGATCCACAGACGAAGCTGCGCGGGACCTGCAAACTGTTTGCGATTTCGTGCGCTATGGCACATCCCTTTTTGGCGAATCGGGGCTGTTCTATGGACATGGTACAGACAACGCCTTCGATGAATCCGTTTTTATGGTGCTGGAAGGACTGCATCTTCCTGTCGATACGGTCGAGCCCTACTGGAACGCGCGCCTCACCGAAAGCGAGAGAAAGCGCATAGCCGCCATCCTGCACCGCCGTGCGGAAACACGCCTTCCCGCGCCTTATATCCTCAACAAAGCATATATTCAGGGGTACCCGTTTTATGTGGATGAGCGCGTGCTGGTTCCCCGTTCCTTCATCGCCGAGATATTGTGCAAGGAAGAAGGCTTTTCTCAAGTGCCGGATTACGAAGAGATAGAAAGCGTGCTTGACCTGTGCACCGGGTCAGGCTGCCTCGGGATCATTGCCGCACAGATCTTCCCGAACGCGCATGTGGACATTGCCGATATCTCGCCGGACGCGCTCGAAGTCGCCCGTCGCAACGTCAAGGATTACGGTCTGGAAGACCGCGTAAGCATTCACGAAGGCGATTTGTTCGCGCCGCTCAAAGGCAGGAGCTACGACCTGATCATCACCAACCCGCCCTACGTGGACCAGCAAGGCATGGACACGCTGCCGGAAGAATTCAGACATGAACCTGCCATGGCGCTGGGCGGTGTGGGCGAAGATGGTCTGGATATCGTGCACCGCATTTTGAAAGATGCAAAAGCGCACCTGAACGATGGCGGCGGCATATTGTGCGAACTGGGCCGTTGCGGCCCTGATCTCGAAGCCGCCTACACGGATAAACCATTCCTGTGGATCGACACGGAAAATTCATCCGGCGAAGTGTTCTGGCTAAAAAAGAAAGATCTATAAGCGCTTAGGACGGATAGCTAACGAAGCATCTGAACGCGGAGAATGACCTTGTCCTTGCTCAGTTCCAGATTTTTGTTGGCGCCCTTCGGCAAAGGAATGCCGATGCCGCGGCACATGATCATCAAGGCGGCCACGACAAAATCCTTTGTGTAACGAACGACCTCGATCTCCGTGGTCTTCTGGTTTTCCAGGTAGAAATCCAGCTCCAGTTGGTTCTCTATATTTTGCTCGACCCTGATGATGATACCGGCCGGAGGCTTGGGCAGCCCCTTTTGCGCGCAAAGCTGGTACACAGCTTTGTACGTTTCATCAAAATCGAAGAAAATACGCCTGTCTTCGCGTGGCATCTTTGTATGTCCCTATTGTATAGTGATGGCGCTAGGCCCTCGTGGTCTACAAACCACTATGCCCTTAAAAACCTTTACAAATCATGAAGTTGGTAAAGTTTTTCTAAAGAATATGAGAACATGCGTGTAGAGAATTATTAACCATTGTTCCGTAGCATGGACAAAGAAACGCAATTTGAAGGCCCAACCGTGGAAAAACCCACCCCCCTTCCTACACAACAGATTCCGCAGGACGATCACGCCATTGAGATCGCCCAGCATATGGCCACGCTGCTGAACCAGATCGGCACGATGGAAACATTCATACGCCGCCGTTTTGACGAGATTTCCATGGAAATCAACGCAACCTCGCAGCAGATCGACATGAACGAAACCGACATGTCCAAACGCTTCGGTGAAATTCTGGGCGTAATAAATTCTATCTCCTTCTCCGGCGACGGCAGCACGGCCGCCAACACAGGCGTTGAGCTAGAGGCTGTAATTGCCGATACATCCCGGGCCGCCAACACCATTCTGGACGCCGCGGACCGCATGAGCGAACATCTCCACCCTTCCGACCCGTCTGTGTGGGAGAACGCCGAAAGCCGCGAACAGGCTCTAAACGCCCTGCGCGAAGACCTGCAGAACATCATGCTCGCCTGTTCCTTCCAGGATATTGCCGGCCAGCGTATCCGTAAGACTCTCGACAGCATCACAGATGTGGAAGACAGGCTGTCTTCCGCCCTTGAAAGCATAGGCATTGGTCCTGACAGCCTGCAGGCCGCCGCAAAGGCGACCAAGGACAGCCAGACCAAGAGCGGCAGCAGCCAGGACGACATAGACGCGCTGTTCGCAAATTAAGAATTTCTTTACCTTTTCGTACAAAGACAGCCCGCGCAGACCGCGGGCTTCTTTTTTTCAGTTTGCGACAACTATCGCATAAAATTTTATGCAAACTTAAAAACCCCTTTACGTCCCTTTGATACTTTGGATGTCAAGGAGCCAACCTATGAACCACCTCGTAAAACCCATCACCATTCCCCAGTCGAACAGCAGCGACAGCTTTTTCGGCATGGCATTGGCACAGGCTTTTACGGGCATGGTTTTCGGTAGCGGTGCCGAACAAATCTGGGATGCGGGTGAAACGCTTTCTGCCATACATGAAGATCGTTACGATCAAAAACGGACAAACGGCCGTGGTGTGTATGAGTTGGGGAACAAAAAGAGTCTGGCAGGAGACTTCACCCGCATAGCAGAGCACACTGTTGCCGAAATCGAGCGCCTGGCTTTTCGCCCGAGCTATGGCGCACCTGCCCTCGCTCTGTAAAACATAAAAAAATTCAAAGACTTGCCATGGTGTGATACAATGGCTCCATGACTCTGGAGTTCAAAACAACATTGCTGCGCGAAAAGTTCACGCTGCGCGATCCATCCGGCGACCTGTCGGATGTGCCGCCCGTTGTGGCGTTGAGCAATCGTATGTCACTCCCGCTTGTGAACGGCGCCGAAAGCGAGACTTTCGTTATCAGAACCCAGAATATGCATAGCTGCGCACGCCTTGCCGCCGCCATCTCGAAGGAATTCTTTGAACGCGGCGCCATCACCAAACGCGTAATGCGCTTCAGCTGGGAAAGCCTGTGGCGTGACGTTATCAAGGGCTACGAAAAAGACTGGAACCCGGATATCTGGGCCGCAATCTATCATAAGGGCCGCGTAATATTCGAGGACGGCAACCGCCATCCTTTTTTGGACATCATTGAAAAATGCGATGCAGTTAGCCGCGACGGCTATGCAGAATCTGTGGTGTTTGCCGAACAGGCATTCCAGCAAGCCGGCAAGCCCGTAAAAATCGAGCATGACTCCAATATCGCGCTTATCCTCTCTATTAAAGACGAGGAAGCAAAAGGCGGTGTTATCCTGCGCGGTGCCAACCGCAAGACAACCTTCAACTTCACGATCACTCCGCGCAAAATCGCGGCGGAGCCCTTGCGCATTCCCACCATACTCACATTGTCCGCGGCATTCCTCGAAGGGGTGCAGCTTGCCTTCAATGTCGGCATGACCAACCGCAAACGCGCGAGCGGGCTGATTGAGAAATACTCGGATGAAGACCGCAAGGGCAAACGCGGTATCGAACGTCTGGCCAATCTCGGGCAGGCCATCGAAACCGTCGAACGCAAATATATCTGCAAATACCGTCCCGACCGCCCCGAATTCCCACAGATGATGCGCGAGGCAGAGGAATTCGCCAACAAGATCCTCCGTCCCCAGATCGAAGCCAAAATCGCCAGTGGCGAGCTGGACGCAAGGGACTGGATTACCTAGGCTATTCCCGCCAAAGTTGACATAACCATTGCAAATCAATACTGATATGCCCTGTTAGCTTGTGTTTAATGCGGGAAATACCGGGTCGTGTCAGAAAATCGTCGGCGCTACGTTAACGAACATTTTGAGAATAACCGTGGCTGGCTTGCCCTCGACCGCCAGGTGAAATCGCACATGGTTGAAACGGTCATGCGCCTTATCGGCGAAAGACCTATTCCCATGCGGAAATTTTTTGATCTGGACCATAACGCGTCAAAACTCGCGGATATTTCAAATATACCCGCGGCCGAAGCGCGTAAAAAAATTCTCGGCAACCCCGTGCTTTTGTTTGATCTCAACAATATCAAATACGACGCCTTTAAATCAGGGCAAAACGCCCACATTGTTGATTACAACAAGCATCAGATAATCACTTCTGCGATTGAAACACTGGAGCAGACCGGGCACAGACCAAACGTGTACAGCGGTGTTGTTCTTTACGGCCCCTTGGCCAACGGTGAACGCACATGGGGGTCCGTACATACAGCTCTGGTCAGGATGTCCGAAGGCTTGTGCGACATACAAGAAGACACGCTCTCGGATTTTCTGGATGCCTGTAAGATTCCGGCGATGGCGAGAGGTATTACCAAAGCCCCCCTCACCTTGCCTTTGATCGAAAGCTCTGTGCGCGCCACATTGCGTGCAACGGGCCGCCGCCCTGTTTCCACGGATGGCGAAGTTAAATATGGCCCTCTTGCTGGTAAAGAAACATGGAACGGGATCGATATCGCGATCTATCATGAAATGCGTGGGTTAAAAGGCTGTGGCTATAAAACACTTCCGCAGTTTATGGATGCCAGAGGTATCGCCGTGGATCAACCGCAGCGCGGCACGCCGCGCAACGTCGCGCTCGGCATCGATGATATCGAACAATCCATACGCGCAACCTTCGAACAAACA
The DNA here is from genome assembly GCA_030824805.1 of Micavibrio sp. Lineage (GTDB taxonomy): Bacteria > Pseudomonadota > Alphaproteobacteria > Micavibrionales > Micavibrionaceae > Micavibrio_A. The sequence continues at coordinate 30,333 of JAPJRC010000002.1, read as the reverse complement.
GCACGCCGACCGACCAAAAATGACGGCGAGGTACAATTCGGTCCGCTTGCGGGCGTAGAGAAATGGAACAATATCGATGCCGCGTTCAAACGCCAGAACCGCGGCCTTAAAGGCTGCGGCTACGATTCCCTGAAGGCGTTTATGAAACATCTGGAAATCCCGGAGAATATACAGGAGCACCGTCACAACAAACCCAGCCAGAAACCACCTATTACGCTGGATGACATTATAACCTCCATTAAGGACACGTTCCTGGCAACAGGCAAGCGCCCGATCGCCGATGGTACGATGATCAAACACGGTCCCCTGAAAGACCAATTGACATGGTCTTCCTTGAACAACACGATTTCCGACGGGCGCCGTGGCTTGAAAAATTGCGGTTACACCAATCTCAAGGAAATTATCCAAAGTCTGAATCTGCAAAACATGGCCGACATTTCCGCCCCACCCGTTATAAAGGAAGGCGCAAAACCGTTTCACATGCATACGGTCTTGTCTTATCAGGGCCCGAAACTCGTGGGTGCGTTCAGTTCCGCACCGTCTGCCGTTCAAACCGTCGCGCTTGCCAAGAATGAAGACAGCGTATCCGATGTCTTGCCACCGTACCTGAACCACCGCCTTCGCGCGCTACCCTGATTGCGGTATCGCTATGCGCCCGAAAACAGTGCCAACCCCGTCTTCATTGGACGATATAGAAAAATCCACCCGCCTGCATCTGGAGGCCGAGAAAAGCCGGCCGCAAAAGCGCAGCGGCGCGATCATGTACGGCCCGCTTGCCGAACTGGGCATGACCTGGCAGCAGGTATATTTCTATTTCCGCAACCAACAGCCCGGCGGCTATGACAGCTTCTCTGGTTTCATGGACAAGAAGAACATTGTTACGCCTTCGCGTCCGCTCGACGACATCGCTGAATCTGCGAAACAGGAATACGAAGCCACAGGCAAGCGCCCTTCAAAACTCGGCGGCGAAGCCAAATACGGCCCGTTGAAAGACACTGGTGCAAAGTGGATGAACATCGATAAAAACTTCCGATATGGTTTTTATACCGGTTTCACATCGCTTGCGGAATTCTTGGACGACCGCAAAATCGGAAACCCTGATTACACGTTGCGCCGTATAGAACTTTCAATCCGCGCCACCATGGACGAAACCGGAAAATCCGTGAGCAAGGGAAGCGGTCCCGTCTTGTATGGCCCGCTCAAGGATTATAACGTCACATGGGAAAACGTAGACAGTGCGTTCAGGCAGCGCACACGCGGGCTCAAATATTGCAACTACAAATCGCTCGCCGAGTTCCGTGACGCGCGCAACATACAATCAACCTTGCGCACGCTGTACAGCGACGCCGCAAAGATTGTCGCCGAAAAAGGGGCCATCCCTTCCCTCACAATGTCTTTCAACAAGGCCACGCGAGAATCCATCCACCTGTGGGAACGAAAACTTGCGCAGGACGCCATCAAAGGCTGGGAATTTTTCCTCCCCAAACTCGCACCTGAAAACAGGCCGCGCAATATCGAGGATTTTTGCCTTGCCACAGGATTGGCGCGCAGATCAGGCGATACCATACGGACCGCAACGCCTGAGGAAATAGTTAATCTCAATAAAAAATTCCTGCCCAAAGGGCCTGCCCATTCAATGCGCGGTTGACGAACGCATTCCCCTCTTCTAACACTTTTATAGTTTCAATAATGTGTATGATGAGAACCCTATGCCGCTTGGCCCGAACGCACGCAACAGATATATCCGCGAACAATTTGAAAACATCCTCCCCGGTTTCGGTCTCAAAGGCGTCGAAGTGAGGACGTATATCGACGATACTTTAAAACATATCTCCGACCGTGCCATTGCCGTGGACGGGCTGTTCGACATTCGAAAAATTGCCCGCATCCACAACAAGCAGGAATTGATCGGCGATGAAAAAAAGGCGCTTGCGCTGGTGCTGAAAGATCCAAAGATCGCGCTCGAAATCAACGACATTCTAAAGCAGGAAAAGCCGGAACAAAAACCGGATGAAGAACCGAAACGCGGACGCCCTTTCACGGCCGACAAGAAACGCATAAAGGAAGAAGGATTAATTCCGCAAGAACGCGTGGCAAAACGCAAAGGCTCCCTCGAGCTCCCCGACAACGAAACCATTACCAAATGTGCCGTTGCCTTTAAGGAAATTTATGGGCACACGCCGAATGCAGGCAGCTCTGGTGAAAAGGCACGCGCCGGCGGATTGCCCGCGACATCGCCCGCCTGGTCCGGCATCGCTATCCGCATTAATGAAGAACGCGGAACGACTATCAGCAAACTTATCCGCGAACACGAGCTTAAAAACAAACCGCAAGCACCCGCAAAAGAAACTGAACCCGAAACGCAGAAGCAACTGGATGCAACTGCAAAGCAAACCAGAAAACGCGGGTCGGGACCCTCGCCTCTCCCAGACAATGATACGATTGCGCGCTGCGCGAAAGCTTACGTGGCTTTGCATGGCCACCAACCAACTATGGCGTCGACGGGCGATCTTGCACGTGCCGGCGGTCTTCCGGAAGAATTACCGGCATGGACCAGCATCATCAAACGCTTGCCGGAAGAGCGCGGGACAACCATCCGTAAACTGATCAAAGCTTACGATGCCAAAACATGCGCCGCGAATGCAGATCCTGCGGCGCCTGCGACCGCCGTACCGGCTTCGGAAAAAATAAGCCACAAATTCGCACGCGTATCGGCCCCGCTTCCCGACAACGATACCATCGCCCGTTGCGCGAAAGCCTATAAGGACACATACGGCACCCTTCCCAAAATGTCGTCGACCAAAGAACGCGCACGCGCAGGCGGTCTTCCGGCCGAAGGCCCTCCGTGGACGACTATTATCCTTAAACTGCCGGAGCAGAGAAAAACCAACCTCAGCACACTCGTCGCCGCTCTGGAGAAAAAAGAGCTGGAAGAAAGTATTGCGAAACTGCCGGAACGCACCGCCGTTACCGTTTTCAACGCCGCTGTACAAACGCTGCATACGACCGGAAAAATAGAATTGGAAGAAGGCCTCGACGATTTGTTCAAACACAAGCGCGTTACAGGGCTCGAAAATCTGGTCGGCAAAGACGTGGTTGCAAACATCAACACCGCCGCGGATTTCCTTGTAGCCACGGGGCTTGCGACAAAAGGCCGCGGGCATCAATTGAATCCGGCGCCCCGTCCTGTCATCGCGCAATTCGCGCGTCTTATCGCAGAATAAAAAAGGCGGAGGATCATCCCGCCTTTTGTTTGTCCTGCTTCCAACGCAGCCAAGCACACAGCGTAAAATCTAAAGCAAAAATTGTAAGAAGAATTCTCCAAACCCAATCATCGTATCCGCAAATAAATGCTGCGATAAATGTAAAAATTGTGATGAGAACCCATACTATTAAACTATGTTTTTGAGCCTCAAGCTTCATCTCGTCTAACCAATCTGCTCTTTTAACCTTGATACGCTCTAATCCGCGCTTTGAGAAAAATGCAAAACTTAACAATGCAAAAAAGAAGATAACCCCTGCAATTAATGGTAATAAAAGCAGTAAAAAATACTCTTTAAAATGCGAAATAAAAAATTCCAAGCAGACATAGGCCACAAAACTAGAAAATATTCCCCATACAGCGACCGTAAATATTTTCCTCCATTTTTTTATCTTTTCCAGCCTGTGCTCAGGTACAAGATAGTAACCACCTAAACCCTCAAGCAACAAAACGCCATTGGGAGCGCGATATAAACCGTGCTCCCAACGAAAATCTTTTTCTAAATATTTCTCTTCAGCCATTACGCCGCGGCGGATTTCGTCGAAACAAGATCACGCAAGACGTAGTGCAGAATGCCCCCGTTCTTCATGTAATCGATTTCGTCCGCTGTATCGATGCGGCAGAGAAGCTGGTGCTCTTCCTTCTTGCCGTCTGCACGCGTGATGGTGAGCGTAACATCGGACAGAGGTTTCAGATCGCCTTCGAGGCCCGTGATATCGAACGTCTCCTCGCCCGTCAGGTTGAGGTCTGCGCGCGTCTGGCCGTTTTTGAAGACCAGCGGAACAACGCCCATACCGACAAGGTTAGATCTGTGGATACGCTCGAAGCTTTCGGCGATCACGGCCTTTACGCCGAGGAGCGTCGTGCCTTTTGCGGCCCAGTCGCGGGATGAACCCGTGCCGTATTCCTTACCGGCGAACACCACCAGCGGTGTGCCGTCGGCTTGGTATTTCATACAGGCGTCATAGATCGGCATTTCTTCGCCCTTGTAACGGGTGAAGCCGCCTTCCTTGCCGCCCAGCAATTCGTTCTTGATACGGATGTTGGCGAACGTGCCGCGCATCATCACTTCATGGTTTCCGCGGCGCGCGCCGTAAGAGTTGAAGTCGATCGGGGCCACGCCGTTTTCGATGAGGTATTTACCGGCTGGCGAGTCTTTCTTGATCGAACCGGCCGGAGAAATGTGGTCGGTCGTGATGGAATCGCCGAACAGAGCCATAAGTTTGGCGCCCGTGACGTTCGAAATTTTGCCACCCGCTTTCGCCGTCATGCCTTCGAAATACGGCGGGTTCTGCACGTATGTGGATTTGGAATCCCAGCTGTAGGTTTCGCTGGAAGCATTGCCTTTGATGTCCTGCCATTCTTTCGGACCCAGAAACACATCGGCGTAACGCGATTTGAACATTTCCGGCGTCAGACAGAATTCAACCATCTTGGTGACTTCTTCGTTCGTCGGCCAAATGTCTTTCAGGAAAACGTCTTTGCCGTTTTTATCCTGACCGATAGCGTCGGTGAACAGGTTGATCTTCATCGAACCAGCGATAGCGTACGCGACAACCAGCGGCGGAGAAGCGAGGTAGTTTGCTTTCACGTGCGGGTTGATACGGCCTTCAAAGTTACGGTTACCGGACAGAACACCGGCCACCGTCAGATCGCCCGCCACAACGGCATTGGCGATGTTTTCCGGCAGAGGACCGGAGTTGCCGATACAGGTTGTGCAGCCATAACCGACAAGGTTGAAGCCGATGGCATCGAGATGTTTGGAAAGATCCGCTTTGTTCAGGTAATCCGTCACGACCTGCGATCCTGGTGCCAGCGAAGTCTTAACCCACGGCTTGCGCGTCAGGCCAAGCTCGTGCGCCTTTTTCGCGACCAGACCGGCAGCGACCATGACGGACGGGTTGGATGTGTTCGTACAGGACGTGATGGCGGCGATGGTAACGGCGCCGTCTTCCAGATTATAATCCGTGCCTTCGACAGGAATGGATTTGCCGGAGACTTCGAGGCTGGCAAAGTTCGGCGCGGCATCTTTCAGCAGAATACGGTCCTGCGGACGTTTCGGGCCGGCGATGCTTGGCTCGACTTCGGAAAGGTCGAGATGCAGCGTGTCGGTGAACACAGGTTCATGGCCCTTGTTGCGCCACATGCCCTGCTCTTTTGCGTAAGCTTCGACAAGGGCAACACGCGCTTCGTCGCGGCCCGTGAATTTCAGATAACGGATCGTTTCATCATCGATCGGGAAGAAGCCGCAGGTCGCGCCATATTCCGGTGCCATGTTGGCGATCGTCGCGCGGTCGGCCAGAGACATGTGCTCCAGACCATCGCCGTAGAATTCCACGAACTTGTTCACCACGCCTTTTTTACGCAACATCTGCGTAACCATCAGAACGAGGTCGGTTGCCGTAGTGCCTTCTTTCATCTGGCCCGTGATTTTGAATCCGATAACTTCGGGAATCAGCATCGATACAGGCTGGCCAAGCATTGCGGCTTCGGCTTCGATACCGCCGACGCCCCAGCCCAATACGGCCAGACCGTTGATCATCGTCGTGTGTGAGTCCGTGCCCACCAGCGTATCGGGGAATGCTACTTCCTTGCCGAGTTGGTCTTTTTCCACCCAGACCGTCTGGCCCAGATATTCAAGGTTCACCTGGTGACAGATACCCGTCCCCGGCGGCACGACGCGGAAGTTGTTGAAGGCTTTCTGGCCCCAGCGCAAAAACTGGTAGCGTTCGATGTTCTGTTTGAATTCCTCGATCACGTTGTTCTGGAACGCGACAGGCGATCCGAATTCGTTGACCATAACCGAGTGGTCGATGACGAGATCGACGGCACAGAGCGGGTTGATCTTTTGCGGGTCGCCGCCGAGCGATGCCGTGGCTTCGCGCATCGCGGCCAAATCCACAACAGCCGGAACGCCGGTAAAGTCCTGCATCAGCACGCGGGCCGGACGATACGCGATTTCGGCATCCGATTTTTTGTCCTTCTGCCATTCGATTACGGCTTTGACATCGTTCACGGTAACGGAACGGTCATCCTCGAAACGGAGCATGTTTTCCAGCAGCACCTTCAGCGTGAAAGGAAGTTTGGAAATATCACCCAACTGCGCTTCCGCCGCTTTTAGCGAGAAGTAATCATAGCTTTTGCCGCCGACAGTTAGCGTCTTGCGGGTTTTGAGGGTGTCTTGACCGGTGCGTGCCATGGGAAGTCCTTATTGAGAATGGTTCTTAACTGATTGAGTAATAAGAGAAATAAGCGCGAACTGCGTTGCGCCAAGTCTATCATGGGCTTGAACTGGATAAAAAGTGGTTAATACCTGCGTGCGATGCAAAAATAATCAAAAACCTTAATACAGCCCCTTGTGAACCCAATTCTTGCCACATTTGGAGGCGATCCTATAAAGGTAGCCGGACATTCCTCCTTCTCCTGTCAGTTTCCATCCGGTTGCCGAAAGCCGTTACAATTCAAGCCGCTGCTCCTCCCCGGGCAGCGGTTTTTGTATGTTTCGGCCCCAACGGCCTTAATGGATCTGAAGGCCGCGTTCCGCAGGCTGGGACTGGTAAAAGCTTTTACCCTCTTCCATATCCGGGCGTGCACCCGGTTTGTGGACGGGCAGTTCCGACGAGTATTTTACCAGGCTGAACCCGCCGCCGCCTGTCTGGATAATCCTTCCGAAATCCTTCAGGTCGGTCTGCAGCCCGTCGAGCGTCTTGCGCATGCGGGAAATCTGCACCTCCAGACAATTGCCTTCGGGCGCATCGTCGCTGTCTCCATATATATTGTCGACGAGAACATGACGCGACACTGTTTCCCCCTGATGGCGGACCAGCGCCTTCATAATCTGGCACTGCATGGGCGTGAAAGGCACGCGCGTTTCGCCATGATAGGTATCGCCGGTATAGGCGTTAATTTTTAAAGGCCCTATTTCCACGTCTCTCCGGCCATCCGCGCGCGATGTCACCGCGACGTTGATCGCCATCAACAAGGTTTCACGGCGATCTTCTTCGGTTACGACCATAGGAATTTGCGCGGCCAGAAGATTGAAGTTGGTGGATTTCGTAGGGTCTGTCACATAGCCTATGAGAGGCAGGCCGGGGTCGATCTTTTTCAGATCCTTAACGCCCAATTGCAGCTTCGACAGCATCTTGCCGGGCTCCGCGCGTTCCATGGCAAATACGACGGAATTGAAAGTATCCCTGAAAAGACGAACGACCTGTTTGAAATCGCGCCAGCCCTGCACGCCATAGTGATCGTGGGCGTTGATCATTTCACATGCGCTGAAACCGGAGGGCAGCTTGGCGGAGAAGCGTTCCTTCAAATCCTTGTGCAGAATTTCATTATGATTGTTCGGCTCGGTGAAGAATACCAGTGCACGCATATTAACCCCTTCTGATTTTTCTTACTTAAGAAATGAAGGTTCGATATGTCAACATAAATTATGCGAATATTGCGTATCTGCCCTAACGAAAGGACATATCGTTATTTTTTGCCGCGGCAGAGATTGTTCACGCGATTATATTCCTCCAGCGAGTCGACTTCCTGCTGAAGCTTGCGGCGCTCCGCTGTCATCTTGTCCGAATAGACCTGGACCACATTCTGGGAAAATTGCTGGATACGTTTTTGCTGGGGCTCTATCTGGCCGATGGTAAAAGGCCCTTGTGCGTAACCGAACTTTTTAAACGCCTCGTCCAGCCCTTTCACGATCAGATTTGTGTATTTGTTGACGATCTTGCGATCGACAGCAATATGCTTTTTCTCGTGCTCCATGATCGCCTTGTACATGCAGCTGTTCTTGGAATATTCCCTGGCGATATAGATGGTCGGCTTGATGTGAATATTGACCTTGATGGAATCCACATACAGGCAGCCCGCGTTCATACCGGGCCACGTTTCCCGCATGATGCTGATATTCTGCGAGATGCTGACCTCGCCGCTCATCAAACCGCCGACATGGGCTTGGACATTCTTGCCATAAGGGGAAACGGTGTCGGTGCCCAGCGCATCCAGCTGCCTCTGGTACTTCGTATGGTCGTACCGGACGGAGGTGTCGGACGCGACGATGTCGATGCGGGGCGATTGCTTCAACTGGCATTTAATATCCGCAGAAGCGAGATGAAAATACCCTGCTGCCAAATAATCCAGTCCGATCAAATGCTAAGCCCCTTTGCCATCGTTAAGGATATAGAGTATATAACAGATCTGTTAACTTTACCGTAAACCAAAAAACCGGGGTTTCACCATGGGTCACGCGATCGGCAATCTTCTTATCTTCCTTCTGGATGTCTGCTTCTGGATTATCATCGTGCAAGTGGTCATGAGCTGGCTCATCACCTTTGAAGTCATCAACATCAGAAACCAGCAGGCCGCAAACTTCGTGCGCCTCATCGACCGCATCACCGCGCCGGTTTACACGCCGCTGCGCAAAGTGATCCCGCCTATTGCCGGTATAGACCTTACGCCGATCATCGTGATCTTCGCGATCTACCTGCTCAAGAGCGTTGTCGCTTCGATCTTCTTCCACTAGGACTTTACAATGACCCAAGCCGCCCTGATCGATGGAAAAACAATCGCCGCCAGCCTGCGGGCCGAGATAAAAGATGAAGTCTCCGCATTGAAACAAAGCGGTGTTGCCCCTGCACTCGCCGTTATCCTCGTGGGCGACGATCCGGCCAGCCATGTCTATGTCGGCAACAAGGTGAAAGCCTGTGTGGAGGTCGGCATCGAAAGCATAGAACGCCGCCTGCCGGAAAACACCACGGCAAATGAAATTGCGGATGTGATCGAAGCCCTTAATGCCGACAATGCGGTTCATGGCATCCTGCTCCAGCTTCCCCTGCCTTCGCATATCAATTCCGATCCGCTGATTCAGATGATCGCACCGGAAAAAGATGTCGATGGCCTCACCTTCGTAAACGCCGGCAAACTCGTGGCTGGCGACGAAAGCGGCATGGTCCCCTGTACACCGCAAGGCTCTCTCCGCCTGATCCACACCGTGAACAAAAATCTCTCCGGCCTCAACGCCGTTGTCATTGGCCGCTCGCTCTTGTTCGGCAAACCGATGGCGCAATTGCTGCTCGGGGAAAACTGCACCGTCACCACCGCGCATTCCAAAACCAAAAACCTTCCCGCCGTTTGCAGTCAGGCCGATATTCTCGTCGCCGCCGTGGGCCGCGCAAAAATGGTCAAAGGCGATTGGGTAAAGCCCGGCGCGATCGTGATCGATGTCGGTATCAACCGTCAGGAGAACGGCAAACTTTGCGGGGATGTCGATTTTGATGAAGCAGCGCAGGTAGCCGGCGCCATCACGCCTGTGCCCGGCGGTGTGGGCCCGATGACGATTGCCTGCCTGTTGCAAAACACGCTCAAGGCCGCCAAGGCAAAAAGCAAAGCCTAAGGCTTACCGCACCATAAAACCTGATCGATATCGGATGCGCCGCTCATGACCATCGCAAGTCGGTCTATGCCGAGCGCAATACCACCTGCAGGCGGCATGCCGTATTCCAGTGCAGCCAGAAAATCTTCGTCAAGCGGATAGCTTTCGCCGTACATGGCCTGCTTGGCCGCCATTTCATCGGTAAAGCGTTTTCTTTGCTCGGTGGCATCGGTCAGCTCATCGAACGCGTTTGCAAGCTCCAAGCCGCAGACATACATCTCAAAACGTTTGGCAAAACGCGGATCGTCCTCGCAGCGCCGCGAAAGCGCCGCCATGCTTACAGGATAATCATAGACAATGGCCGGTGAAGACATGCCAAGGAACGGCTCTATCTTTTTGGCCATGACGGCAAAGAAAATTTCTTCCCAACTGTCCTGCTCGCGCACGGAGGCTCCAGCTTCACGTGCGGCTTTATAAAATCCTGCACGATCGTTGCTGTCTGCCGCCGCGCGGTGCGCATCCGTTTCCTGCATGAAATCCGTGAGCGTGATACCGGCGTATTTCTGAAACGCCTGCGCCACCGATATGATTTCCCATTCGACGAAAGGATCGCAATCCTGCGCTGCGTAGCGGAGCTTATCAACGCCAAGAGTAGACGCACAGTGACGCAGCAAAGCGATGCAATCATCCATGATCTCGCGGTATCCGGCATTCGCCCTGTACCATTCGATCATCGTGAATTCAGGGCTGTGGCGTTTCGATCCCTCGCCGTTCCGGAACACGTGGCAAATCTGGTAGATGCGCGGCAAGCCCGCGACCAGAAGTTTTTTCATTTCGAATTCCGGCGATGTGTGCAGCCAAAGTTCGCGTTCAACCTGCAGGTCCAGGCCTTTTAAGTCCGTTGCAAAACCATGTATATGCATATCTGCACACGGCATCACCTGCAAAATCGGCGTTTCGACCTCAAGAAAATCGTTGGCATGAAAAAAAGACCTGATCGCGCCCATAAGTCTGGCACGCGATTCCAGATACGGTTTTTTGGCCAGAAACAGATCGGGACGCCACCATTGCGGCATATCTTTCGGAGCGCTCATGGAAGGATTTGTACAGCCAGACATGGCCTGAATCAAGAAAAGGCCCAAAATAAGGCATAAAAAAAGACCGCCTTTTTCACCTCGGCGGCCTTTTCTTCTTACAGTTATAAACTGAATTCGTTAACGAAAGATTAAACGACGGATTTTAAAATTCCGGTCTGGGTTGCCAGCATGCCGCGATAAACGCGTGCAACATTGGCAATGAATTGCTGGCCCGTGATGGCCTTGGTACGGTCGCGGGCGAGATCGCCTGTCAGGGCGCTGGATTGCAGACCTTCTTCGATCGTCAGAACAACGGCCTGTTTCAGCTTCTTGGCCATTTCGACCCCTTCTGTCTGACCGTTCAGTTCGGCCTTGTGGCGAATGGCTTCGGCATAGGCAAAAATATGGGCGGTCGGGTTTGCCAGCAGGATTTGCTTTTCGTGCCATGCGGATTCAAGATCCGGTGCCGTGCCGTGCGGAGGGTCTGCCAACAGCGTGCCATCGGCGGATACCAACGTGGAATCCATAAGGCCCAGCGATTTGTGCTCGCCTGCAACCTGATCGGAGACAACGTCACCGTCATAGTTTTTCAGGGCGATGATCATATTGTTCATCTTGCCTTGCGGAATCTTGGAAACGACCGCGTCTATCAATTGCACCTTGTCGCTGAAGGTCAGGCCGGCTGCTTTAAACTGCGCGGCGTATTTCTGGTTGAAGATTTCATTGAACAGCTCGATAAAACGGCCGTCATAGGTCGGGTTGATCGTGTCTTTTCCTGCGAAGACCACGGATTTGTGCATCGCGAGCGCCTGCTGGAACACGGCGTGCGCGTAATCACGGATGGAAGAATCCGTTTCCGTCGTGAGCAGCGCAACGCCGCTATCGACTTTGCGGTTTTCCACAAGGATGACTTCGGAACCGTCATCGCCTTCAAAAATCACTTTAAGCTTGCCGCGTCCGGGTATGGACACGTTCGGCGCGCCGTAAATACCACCAACAGCCTGACGGACGATGGTGACGTCATGCATAAGCGGTGCGAATTTATCGATGCCTTGAATTTCAATCGTGTTGCGCAAAATCGCGGCGCCGTTGATCGCGCGGCGGATAATGCCGTTCGGTGAATCCCATTTCTGGCTGAGGCCGAATTTCTTCGCCTCTTCCGTCGTCGGCGTAATGGTAGGGCCTTTGACGGCGGCTTTATGCGTTTTTAAGTCCTCAATTGCGTCGTTCAGAGCGCCGTCATTGGTTTTGTCGCGGGCCTGAAGGGAAATATCATGCACCTTCCAATCCACATCAAAAAACTTGGCGATCAGTTGCTCGCGGATCTCTGTAGACATATGCGGCCAGACGCCATCGCCCGTCATATCGACGATAGAGCCTGTGATTTTGAAAGGTGAAATGGCGGACATGGGAGATCTCCCCTTGGAAGGTTATAGCCCGCCTATTTAGCCTCAGATTGGTTAAAAAGTACTAAATATTCTCTGTAACCTTTTTCCGCCATTTCCTTTTTCGGAATAAATTTCAGCGCAGCCGAGTTTATGCAATAGCGGTTGCCGCCCTTGTCTTTCGGCCCGTCGGGAAATACGTGGCCAAGGTGGGAGTCCCCGCTGGCGCTGCGGACTTCCGTGCGTTCCATGAACAATTTGTTGTCGGTCTTGGTCTGCACATGATGGTCCTGAATGGGCTTGGTGAAAGACGGCCAGCCTGTGCCGGAATCGAATTTATCGGTAGAGGAGAACAGCGGTTCGCCGGAAACCACATCGACATATATCCCCTCTTCGTGGTTATCCCAGTATTCGTTTTCGAACGGGCGTTCCGTGCCGTCATGCTGCGTTACGTATTTCTGCATGTCGGTCAGATTTTCGACCGCTTCCTTCGTTTTGACGTATTTCTGGGGTGTGGACATGGGCAGCGTCTCCTGGGCATAGGCTGGGGTTGCTATCAATAAGGCCAGCGCGAGCAATTGCGGTTTCATGGTGTTAAGCCTTTTCGGTTGTAGACCTCAAAACCATATAGCCCGCCGCCGCCGAAAGAACAGAGCCTATAAGAACGCCCAATCGCACCTCCGCCTGCTCCTCCACACCGGTAAATGCCAGCCCGCCGATAAACAACGACATGGTGAAGCCGATACCGCATAGCAGCGCTGCCCCATATATCTGGCTCCAGTTGGTGCCTTCGGGCTTCGCACACAGGCCGGATTTGATGGCCAGCCAGCTGGCGCCCAGAACGCCCACCTGTTTGCCGACGAACAAGCCAAGCGCGATGCCGATCGGAATGGGATGGAAAAGAATATCCGCCCCCATGCCTGCGAACGATACACCCGCATTGGCAAAGCCGAATATGGGGAGGATGAGATAGCTGACATAAGGATGAAGATCGCGCTCCAGGCGCTGTGCGGGCGAGCGGCGCTCTTCGGGAGAGTCAACCTTGATAGGAATGAAAAGCGCCGTGATGACGCCTGCCATAGTGGCATGCACGCCGGATTTTAAAACCGCCAGCCATAGAATCGTGCCGAGCAGAATATACGCACCGCGATGGGCATAACCCGCGCGGTTTAGCAGTAAAAGCCCTAGTATCGGCAATACTGCGAACATTAGCGCATGGGGATGCAGAGAGTCCGCATAAAACAGCGCGATGATAATGATCGCGCCGAGATCATCGATAATCGCGATGGCCGTAAGAAACACTTTCAACCCGATGGGTACACGGCTGCCAAGAATGGACATCACCGCGAGTGCGAACGCAATATCCGTTGCACCGGGAATGGCCCAGCCGCGCAAGGTTTCAGGTGTAGAATAGTTAAAGAATACATATAGAAGCGCAGGCACTGCCATACCGCCGATGGCGGCAATGACAGGCAGCAATGCCTTTGACGGGGTAGACAATTCGCCAACGGTCAGCTCGCGCTTGATTTCGAGCCCCACAAGCAGGAAGAAAATCGCCATCAACCCGTCATTCACCCAATGGAGGACGGATTTTTCCACTTGCAGAAAAAGGCCTTCGACATCGTAAAAACCGATGCGGAAGTTCACGCCGTTGAAAAGATGGTCGTACCATCCGCTCCACGGTGAATTGGCAAGGATCATGGCCAGCACCGAAGCCAGAACGAGGAGAATTCCTCCTGCAGCTTCCATTTCGAAAAAGCTGCGGGCGGCGTAATATACTTTTTTGGGTAAGCGCATGTTCATAGATCGAGTATTACAAAGATAGACGCGCGCGCCAACCAAAACCGGATATCACTCGTTCACTTTTTGTGTAGCGACAGGATTTTTTCCGGAAATATTGGTGGTTTTTTGTACAGGCGTTTGCGCGTTTTCGCTTTTCACGGTGGTTGTTCGCGTTGCCACGGCCTTTTTCTCGTCGCTGCGCTTGTAGACATAAATGCCAAGAACAGAAAGGCCAACGCCCCAGATCGCGGAAAGTGATTCCATCCCTTCGAAAACCTCGGGGGATTTTTCCGTTTCGAAAATCATGACATAGGCAAGCCCCAGCATCTGCGCGGCCCATGTGAATGCCATCAGATAACCGAAAGTGGGACGCATGCGGCGCACATAGGCATCGCTGCTCGAAGCTTCCAGACGAAGGCTCTCGTTTATCTGTGCCAAAGCCGCTTCGTTTTCCTTTGATTTAAGTTCCGCCATTTTTTCTGCGTGGCGGTTCGCTTCGGCCATTTGCTCCGCAGAAATCGCACCCGTGGTGATCGCGCCCTGAAAACTGTCGAGCGCCTTGGATGCGTTCTGCGCTGTCTGGTTGTCAATACGGCCCAATGCCTCTCCGATAACGGATATCAGAACCGGAAGCCCAAGTTTTGCTATGATTGTTCCCAGCATATTACACCTCGATAAGTTTGTAGAAGATATGGTTGCGGATAGTTGTGGTCGGCGCTTCTCCCCTCGCCCAATCGGGCGTGATGGATTTCGCGTGGTAATGCGTGGCGCCGCCCGTTATGTCGGCAAGCGTTCCTGCAACCGCGCGCCGCGCGATGCGCATGGCGGTGGCAAAATGCAGGTCCTTTTCCGTCACAGCCTGAAGCTGTCGGTAATTCGGGTCGGACCTGTTCCAGCAGGAAAACTGGTACGGCTTCTGGCAGACGGAAATAATGTCATTGCCCCACCAATAGCCGCCCTTGGCCTGTGCAACGGCGGCACGGTTAAGGACAACATTGGCAACAGCCTCCATCCCCTGTGGCCCTTCGCCCCGTGCTTCCCCCCACAAGGTACGGGCCAGCGTGTCAACAACCAGATCGTCATAAAAACCTTGCGCGAATGTTTTCTCCCCCGGCTTTCCGGTCAGGAGTTTCAGAAATTTTTTCATATGGGGTTACTCCGTAATATAGGCTTTGAGAGACTCTGTTTTCAGAGCCGTGTGATCCAGTTTTGCTTCAATGCGCAGCAGATGCGAGACAATCCGCGTTTCCAGATCTTTCATGTCCGTGACGGACGCGTATGATTTTGCAACCTCCAGCTTGAACGCCGACAAGGCCTCTCGCAACTGGTTGGACCGCACATCCAGTGTTTCGTGCAAAGTGTCTATCGCTTCATCGGCTTCGTTGCGGGATTGGAATATCAGCCATAGCAGAGCCGACAATGCGGGAATGTCTACGGCCGTGATCCACCAGATCAGGCCGGAATCAAAAATATTCATGATGTTACCTCTTGGTTATACGTCGAAATCGGTTTTGGCCTTGTGGCCTTCACCGGCGGGGTTCCACAGGCGTATGCCGCCCATATAGTTTTTCCGGATGCGAACGGGTTCCAGTGACAAAGCACCAGCGGCGGCATCCAGACCGTCATCGCGTCCGTTCTTATCGGACGGTTTCCATTCCTGCATTTCGGTGATGAAACGCGTCTGGTACACACTCTCATGCACATATAAAGATTGCGCGGCCATAACGGTGTCGAATGATTCCAGAATGCGCTCGGCCTTGGGCTTGCGGCTGTTCTCCGCCACAACGGCCGTATCTATTTTTGCCGAAGCCATTTCCCGCTTTAGGATTGCGGGCAGAAATTTTCCTATCCCGTTCGTTTCAATGTGAATCCGCGGGATAAACAATGCGCGTGCGATATCCACCACGACCCGGCATTGCAGGCTCGCTTCGTCTTCATTAATTTTGGGATCGACAACGATGTATTCCATGCGATGCAGGAATTGATCACCGTCCTCGTCTGTGTAAGCCACCGCCAGAACGCTGGCATCCCGTGTACCGAGCCCGAAGGCCGGGTCCCACCACGCGGAACAGGATACGATCTTACGCCCGCCGATGGTAAGGACAAGCGATTGCCGCGCCTCCTGCGCCATCAGCGGTTCGGCATAGCGTTTCAAAAGAGATGGATCGAGCCTGCTATCCAGAATATTGGTCGGCACCATCATCATCTGCGATGCAAACTTCGCAGGGCCTGCCATACGGCGCATTGTTGCGATCTTTTTGCTGTCGTACCGCTCGGGCCACGCGCTTTCGCCCTTTTCATTCAGAATGGGAATATTCAACCGGCAGAAATCTTTCAGGAAGATTTCATCCTCTCCTATCTCGGGGCGCGGCGCATCGGCATAGATAGAGTAATAGCTGTGCGGGGTGCCTATATAAAGCTGCCGTCCGCCGGGCACGAGGATGAATTCATTCTCTGTCAGGCGCTCCCGCAACCTGGTACGCTTTTCCGCCGTATCGCACGTGTTGGGAACCTCGACATCATCACACAGGATAAAATCCGCGCGAGTTCCGGTGATATTGGCGTAAAGCCCTTTGGCCAGGACCGAAGGATCTCTGCCGATACGATTACGGCGGACCGTAAAACTGTCCGCCGCCCATTGGTCCGGATTGTCAGGCCGCAGATGCGCGGCCAGAGGATGCCTCTCAATAATCTTCCTGATCGTCCGCGCCATCGCTTCGGAAAGATTCGACTCGGCTGACAAGACCAGGATACGCAAATCCGGATCCCGACATAGAAGCCATGCCGAGAATAGTCCTGCGAGCGTCGACTTTCCGCTTGCGCGAAAGGCCTGCAGAATCAGCCGCGTCTCTCCACGCTCCCAGCACTTCTGCAGCCAGATCGCTGTGCGGAAGTGGAGACCAGGCGTTTTGTAATTTTGGATTACGTTCCATACTGCTAAAAATACGTCAAAATCGCCATCTTTGCAACGATCCACGCTTTTTATCCTTCATATTAGTTGTCTTTGATATTTTGATGGCCCATACCAACGCTTCTAAGAATCATTTTCACCCAAATCGGGAACTTCTTTTTCCCTGAATGCGTTGGTGTCGGTCTTTGCCATTGCTAATATGCCCATAAGCTTTTCCTCGCTTTTTTCGGTATTGATATCAACGCTCTTGGCCAGCTTGAACATGAGGTCCAGATGGGCCAGAGCCACCTTCCCCGCGCTGTGGTGCTCTGCAAAACTTTTGTGTTTGGCGCGTTTTACGCCTTTCTCGTCCTCGTCCTTTTCAGGTCCGGCCGAGACAAAATCATTGTAGGATTGCAGGGTCATTTCTATCAGGTTCGGCAAGAATTTTATGACCTGTTCGCGCGTCGTTTCTTCTATTTTAGAGATCATGCTTATCCTTAGAACTTGTTGACGATGTGCCAGCGTGCGCCGTCCGACACCACTGTAATGGCCTTGTATTGCGCGTTTAAAGGCTGGCCATATCCGTCCGGACCACTGCCGCCATATTCGGCTACGGTGACGACATTGGATGAAACATCGGTTTTTTTGATTGTCACGGTCCTGCCCACCGCCGTCGATGCGTTGGCCGGTGGAAGGCGGGCTGTCAAAGCGCCGCCAAAACTGGACAGCAGATACACATCCACCGCCATGTCGATATCGTATGTACCGGACCCGTCGTAATAGCGCGTGTTACCCGGCGCGCGGTTGGAAGAAATTACGAACCATTCCGCCCCGTTCGAAAGCACCTGCACGAAGTCATTCTCTGCGCCGAGGTAATAGGCTCTGCCATCCGGTCCGTTTCCTGCGTCTTCGGTTACCGTGATAACATGGCTGGAGCTATCGGTTTTCTTGACCACCATCATGCATCCGACCGCATTGGCAGCTTTGGGCAGCTTGACAGTAAGCGCACCGCCGAAGCTGGAGATCAGATGGACCGAATGCGATATATCAAGCTGCACCGTGCCGCTCGCATCCACATATTCGGTGTCATAGCGTTGCAGGGTCGCGTTGATGTCCACTGCCGTGGTCCGCTGCAGGCGATTTTTGTTCGGAAAACCCGCGTTATACGCCGTGTATTTCCCGCCCGACAAATCCCATATCGCAGAACCATCCGACATAGACAGAAGGTTTAGGATGGATGTTTCATCCGATCCGGCCTCCAGTTTTATGTTGGGTACGCTGTTGTAACTTTCGGCATAGGGATTTATCAGAAGCGTCTTGTAAGAGCCGCTTCCCATAGTAAAACACCCCTGCGCGGTGCCTTTGACATTTGCCTCACAATCGATAAAGGCGTTGTTGTATTGCCCGTGTTCGACATAGATGCCGTGTCCGGACATATCGGCACCGTGCGAATATACACGGCAGGCATGGAATTTGTTGGCGTTCGGCGTATCCCCTGCTCCTGTCTTGGTCAGATGGATTCCGTGAATAACGGGTTGTTCTACCAGGACACGGTCGAAATTGTTCCAGTAACACGGATTGTTTGTGTCGTTGTAACCATCCAGCTGCACGCCGATATGCGCACCGAACACGGAAACATCTGTTACCGAACATTGCACACAGGGTCTGTCTCGGCCGTAGAGTTTAATCCCCACCGCGCCGCCATTGATACGCAAATCCGATAGCGTGATAAAATCCGCAACCATCTCAACAGCGTTGAAAGCATTGCTCTGGCATTGCAGGACCGACACCTGCCCCGCGCCATGCAGCCTCTGACGCTCACCAAGCGTGACCGTACCGGACAAGAGGTAGTTCCCCGGAGGCACATACACGCTGTCATGCGCGGCCAGCGCTTTCTGGAATGCCAGCGTGTCATCATGCAGGCCGTTGCCGTATGCACCAAAATCCTTGACCGACACACTTTCCGAAAATTTGTCCGTGGTCGTGCGGGATACGGCGCCCGTGCCATAGGCCATAAAATTTGGCAAGGCCATGGAGCCTTCGAGACTCATGGCCACGGGGTTACCATCACCGTCGAACCCGAGCGCCTTGTTGGCGCGTAGCCCACGGGAAGGTAAAACCGTGTTTGCGGCATTCTCGTGATCCGAATAGCGCAACATAGGTGAAAGATCGCGGCTCACCTGCTGCAAGCCTGCGGTTAGGTAATCGAGTTCATTGTTGATGGACTGGGCTGAAAAATCGCCTCCCTCCAGATAATCCGTCATCCGCTCCAACGGCAGGCGCCGCATGAGCGTAATGGCAATGCCGCTCGGCGGGGCGGTGTCGAACGAAACCGTTCCGCCGGATGTGCTACCGCTGCCTGATACATCGAACCCTGTGTGTTGCGGGGCGCCGTTGAAATAGACTTTCAAGTCCTCGCTCGCGAACACAGGAAAAGGATATTCGAAAACGGTCTGGATGCCATTGGCGGCATAGCGCACCACAGGCTCCACCGCCGGCATTTTGATATGGTCGGATGACATGAAATCTCCTTATGTTGGATAAACCCTCTGGCCAGAGGGGGATAAATATGCTTCTTGGAATGCATGAAAGCGGCTTTGCTATTCTTTGCCCTTCTTGCCCTCACATCTGCACAGGCGGGTGCGCAAACCTATTGCTCGCAGATCGGCGATCGCATCACGTGTACGGACCACACGCCTGCCCCCGAAGAAATCGAAAGCAAAAACGGGGAGGATGTATGGTTCGAAAACCACTGGGCAAAGCGCGACCACGAAGAGGCCCAGAAAAAACGCATCGAAGAAGGCATCCAGGCCCTTCAGAAAAAACAGGAAGACAAGCGCCGTGCCGAGGAAGAGCAGAAGAAACACGAAAAAGATCTCGCGCGCATGCTCGGCAAGGACAAACCGGTCAAAGTAGACGCTGACGGTTTCTATGAATGATTAGAATATCGTATCGTACAGCGCATTCACGCGTTTGATTTTGTTCTTCTCTTTAATCTGCGTGAGCTTAAGCGTGTTGACCGCCTGCTGCTGGCTGTAATTTTCATCGATAATGCGTTTGGATAAAGACGTATAGGCTTCTTCCCGCACCTGTTCGTCGCCGCTCTCATCTACCAGCCCCATCAGATACGCCTGTGCCGAACCGCTGCCCGATCCTATGCCCTGCGCGCCGAATATGGCGCGTTTGCTCGCAAGGGCGGCGCGCAGTTTCTGGCGGCGCTCCTCATTCGCGCTTTCCTGCTGCATCGAAAGCTTTTGTTTTTCCAGTTCGGATTCCGCGCGTAGATTGGCGAGTTCCAGCGCGCTGCGTTCTTTGGCCTGCTGGTATTCACGAAGGCCGGAATCTTTCCGGTAGGAATCGACGCCTCCCGCGATCGTGTTGGCAAGCGAAAGCGCCTGCAGGGCTGTTGTGGCAAAGGCCGAAAATCCACCCATAATAGGTTCTCCTTAATCGTTGACTTTAATTTCAGTGATGACAGACAGTAATGTGAACGGCAGGGGCGCCGACTGTTCGATACGCCAGAGCGGATCGGCATATTGTTTCTGCCAGCCGAGACCGCGAATCCGGATATCGCCGCTGACGGATGGCGGCGGCGCATCCAGAATATCGTCCTCGCCGAGCTGTCGCAGCGATATGTCGCGCACGCCGCGTCCAAGATCGAGCCGCAGCGCCTTCGTGTCTTTCACGCGAAACACGGCCTCGACAAGGCGGAGTTTCCTGATCATCACGCCATCACCAAAGGTCGACGGCGGCAAAGGCTGCACCACATGTGTATAGGGCAAACCTATTTCGACCGTGGTGGCGGGATTTTCGAGCGTCACCTGTCCGCCTGTAACAATCTCGTTGTCCAGCACAACGCCGTCGGCGACGATGGAAACGCTCATACCTTCCAGATGATCGAGCCCCGACCATTCCGATGCGGGGGTACTTACTTCTCCAGTGAGCGCAGAGTCGAGATTAAGCGCGTTGCTGAAAAGCTCTATGAAATATTTACCGTCGCGTTCGATCAGGAGATAGACCTCGTCCCCCACGACGCATACGGATTTTACAAGCCCTTGCGTTTCATGCAGAGTCCAGGCCGTTACCTGTTCCGCACGGTAAATGGTGACGGATGCGAATTTTCCGTCCTCCCGCACAACGAAGAGCAATCTGCGCACCGCATCGAAATCCTGGTCCACGGGACGGCCGAGGATATGGCGCGACACCAGCGCAAGATCGGTCGCCTGATAAGCCTGTTCGACATCGGTGTAGAGAAACTCACGCACCTCGTTGCCGTTCCGCGCCATGAATATAGTTGCGCCATCGACGGCAACAGGTGGAATGTAGCGGTCCGTGCGCGAACCCACACGCGTCTGGCGGTTGAGCTGGACACTTGTTGGTGTGAGCGGATCACCGGTGACCATCCATTCCGCGCCGCTGGTAAAAACCTGCAAATGCCGGCCCGAGAATATGCCGCGTATGGCGTTAACCTGATCCGACAAAATGGCGAATTCGATGGATTCATCGTCAAGTCCGGTCCCGAGATCGAAATTGAACAGATCACCGCTCTTGGACAACCACAGCCTGTTCGGCATGTCGCGCGATCCCCCCAGCACCAGCCTGTCCTGATGAAAGGCTACCGTGGCGGGATATCCGCGCACGGGAGAAAAAGCCTGTTCCACCCAATCGATGCTCGCCATTACGGCGGGAAGCGTTTCAATCACTGTGGCTGTTACCACGGTCGGTGAATTCATTGCCGTGATATGCACTTCTTTCCCTGCCACGCGAAGCCGCGTGCCATTATGCCCTGCCTCGAATACAGGCGCAGAAGATGTAAGCGTAATCGTTCCTGATGTTGCACTCGGCACAATGGTCACGGTGCTTTCGGCGAATTTGTAATAAGGCTGCTGTATGACATTGCCCTCCGCGAAAAAATCCCAATCCTGCAAAGCAAAAACGCCCATCGCATTTCGCAGGAGCTTTTTCGGCGGGACATCCGGATGCACCAACAAAAGCGTATCCGCGCTCTGCGTCCACGCCATCTGTTTTATCTGGTCCGTGTTCCATGGCGCGGAAAGCGTTTGGACATTTATCCCACCAACATAAATATCAATGCGGCCATTCGTGACGACCAGAAGATAGGTCTGTTCGGTATTAAATTCAAAAGACACCAATCGGCCGTCGCCTGCCACCGTGTCGATATAAGAAAGACCCGCACGTCGTGTAATACCGCCTGTGGGGTATATGAATATATTACGCAGTTCCAAGGCCCCGTTCTCGTAGGCGCGCAGATCACCGCGCCCTAGAAGATCGCGCGTCAGTTCGCCCGCCGTGAAATTGGTTTTAACCTGTCTTACCCTGCTCATCCTTACCCCCGAACATCTATCAGCGAGAAGTTTTCGATGCGTCCGGGGCTGTCCTGCTGCGCGTCGATTTGCTTCGCACGCGCGTATTCGACATCGGCGATGCGATAAAGAGCATCGGCACGACTGGTGTTTTCAGTAACAGGAATGCAGAATTCAGCCGCCAGACGGGCAATCAGAACCATGTCGAAATACGGAGGAAATTCTTCCTCTTCCGGCCGGAAGATATAGGTCAGAACGACGTCCTCGGCATCGGTGTGCAAAGCACCGCGTGCGATGCGGTAGTTCAGCCCCCGACCACGGCCGCCCTGCCCGGCGGAAATAGCCCGCAGGAAATCGTTGGGGAGCTGGAAAGCATTTTGATAATCCGCAACGGGCGCGGTGGAAAGCGCCGTTAAATTCACCTGCCCGCTGGCAAAACTCCATGTATAGGCGGACAAAACCGCATCACGGGTCGGGCCATACAGCGCACCGGCAATTTCGGATTCCGCTGTTCCGTCGGAAAAAGATGTGATGGGTGCCGCGCCGAGACGGATCAGCGCGCGGCTGCACAAGGCCACGTCGTTTAAAGCCATGAAATTCTCCTGATGTGGTAGGGATGAAAGAAAAAAGGCGGCCCATGAGGACCGCCTTTTTAGAAACTTTGTATTTATGTGTTACGCCACAGCGCGTGTGTATTGCGAACCGCTGATCGCCGGGCGGTAACCGCGTGTAATCGTAACCTTTTCGTCGTTCGCGGCGACATTGAAATCCGCGCGGGCTGCAACCGGTGCCGCTTTGAAGAGGCTGGCGGCCGAGCTAAAACCAGGCGTGATATGCATGCGTTTGTCGTCGTTTGCGGCAGAAATCAACTGGCCGCCACGGGTTGTCGCGCTGCGCTCGCTCGGCATAAGGTTCGAAAGATCGGAAACCAGACGGCTCATGATCAATGCCTGGCTGTCCGAGCCATGCATGAGGACACCGCGGTCCGTAAACATGAACTTGGCGCCTTCCATTGCAGGACGCTGGTCGATCAATTCGGACAGGCGCGTCTCCGCGGCCGGATTGTCGACAATTTTGTGAGATTTGGCTTCGCTGGCAGACAAATGTGTCTCGCGACCGCCGTCAAACGGAATAAGAATTAAACCCACACCAGGCATATAGCCGTAACCCTCTGGTAGTCGTTTTTTGTATTTTATTAATGAAATCTTAATAACAAATCTGACGAGACCATGGCAAATGGAATCTTATAATTAATTGATATTATTAGCAAATTTAGTGATCGTCACATTTCGGTCCCAATTCAAGATTCTTTGGACGCGTGTCCAAAGGGGTGCCGCCCTCCCCGGTTTGGGGCCGGGAAAGGCGGCGTTTGCGATACGTCCGAAGGCGGTGCAAGCGGCGCGGGCGAGCGGCACTGGCCGAAGGGGAAGCCAAATGCCAACAGTTGCTCAAAGCCAATTTTCATCCGCGGTTTCGGAGGGAGGTCTAGGCGTAGACCGCCACGGTGACAACGCCGCCGCTATTGCCGGTCACGATGTAAAACTTCGTGGTCGGCGAACCGCCCGTGTTGACGTTCGCAATAATCAGATCGTTGATGCGCATCATATCTGTGCCGGCGTTGAAATAACCGGCGCCGGTTACTGCGCTATCAACCGTTTTGTAATGCCACAGCGTAAAATTGTTGGCATAGGCAAGAACGCTTAAGTCTGAAAGTTTAAAAGCCATAATCTAATCTCCTCTCTTAATCCGGCGTTTCATCGCAATTGATGACGACGACGCCTGCGGCATCGATAAGCGCCGCACCCTGGCTCATCATATTGTTGACGAAGTGCGCCGCACGGTCGCCGTGCCAGCTGATATCCGTCTGCACATCGGATCCCGATGCATGTCCCACAGCGTTTTTGTGGAAGAAATAACAGGAACGTATATCGTTGCCGTCGACAGGAAGACCTGTCATCGGAATCCATGTCGTGCCGAGCCATTGCTTGGCTTGCGTGAATGTTGTGTATGGCAGGTTCGCGCTACCGACATAATCCGCGCTGGAAAATTCCGGAATGGCGAGCAGTTCCGTCCATTGCTTCCAGCCAATGGCGGCAAAGCGGTTACCGTCGTCCGGAATATCGTTGCTTCCGAATGTTTCAAAGGCGGACATCACTTTTGCTTTTGTCAGACCGACATTGGAATCGACGATTACATGTGTGGTGGCGGTTTTGAGCGCATCGATGATCAACTCGTCCGTTTTGCGGCCCAGCGCGTTGGCACCGGCGGATGCGATGACCTGTCGTTCCGGAATGTTGACGCGGAGTTCCTGCAAACGGTCGACCCAGTCACCCGCGTAGAAATCCTGCAACGTGCATTCGACATTCGAATGCGCGAGATTCATCACCGGCACCATGCCGTGTGTGGATTTTGTCGATGCTGTGCCCTTGCCCACTTTCTGGAAGACAGTGGACGCGCCGTTGACATTGTTAATAGAGCGCACGGCATTCCGGAGTTTGGAACCCTGACGCTGGTAGGCCTCATGCACTTCGCGTTCGAATTGCTTGATAAAGGCCTGATCGATGGTTGTGGCCATGATTGTTACCTCAATATTGGTTGTTGATGAAAGCGCCGGTCTCAGGGGTTTTCGCGATCGGATCGGGCCCAAGGGGCTGAACTGGCATGTCTTCCGGCGGAAGGACCGTTTTCGGAATAAAAAACCCGCTTGCTTCCATCTGGACGCAATGCGGGTGTTGATGGTTTATTTGTAGGATAAAATTCCTATAATGTCAATATTTTTCTTGTGAAAAATATTAGAAACTGGTGGAACTTCTTTTTTTCCCAAAATAGGCTATATTGAGAAAAAGAATTATAGAACTCTACACGACTAGGGATGGGAATTATGAACAATACATTTGTCGATGCCAGCAACGAAGATGATTTTGAGACGCGCCGCAAATCGCCCCGCCGTGCCGCAGACAATTGCATAACCGTTATCAACGGCAAGGCCTACCCTGTTCACAACTGGAGCGACGGCGGCATGCTGGTTCATGCCGATGACCGCCTATTCTCTGTGGCCGCGCCTGTGGAAGTAACCATGAAATTCCGCCTGTCGGGACGCATCATGGATATTCCGCACCGTGGACGCATCGTCCGCAAAATGCGTGACCGGCTCGCCATTCAATTCGAGCCGATCAGCCGCGATATCGCGAACAAATTCAAGCAGGTCGTAGATGACTATGTCACCCGCGAATTTGCCGAAAGCTCCCAGTTCGCCTAAAAGCCCAGCGATATGAACGCCTGAACTTCCGGACGCGCCGCGTTCAGGATCTCTTCGCGCGCGGCGGCTTTATAATCATCCAGATCTTTCTGCATGCCTTCCACCATTACCGGACAAAGCGGAGGATGCTCTTCCGGAAGACCGCCCGTGGCTGTCGTAACGGCCTTGGCAGAGAGCGTGAAGCCAAGAGACAGACCATCTATCTGTCTCATTTCGCGTTTTACGGCAGCGGCTTCTTTTTCCAGGCGCACATTTGAACCAGGAAATTGTATAAGCTCGGCATAACCGCCTTTGTTAACGTACATAAACACACCTTATATTTTTCAAGGGGTCTTAATTGGCCCCTTTTTATGCGCGGTGGTATGCGCCTCCTTTTGGTGCTTGGCAAGTATTTATTTGGTAAAAATCTGAAATTCCGAATTTGCAAAGTTAAGCCCCCTTTCGGGGGCTTTTCTTAGGTTTCAGGGCTTATTTTACTTGCGTCCATAAAGCTTTTGAAAGCCTTCTGTGACCTTGGCCACAAACGACGGATCCTGGTCGCGCCAGTATTTTGGATCACGCATCATGGATTGCAGGTCCAGCTCGTTCTGGGAGCCTTCCCTGCCCGCCGAAGCGCGGGAAAGCCCCGGCTCTCCGCCCTGCATCATACGGTACAGGGCAAGCACGCCTTCATAGGAACTGGACAACGTGTCCAGCACATCGGCAGGCAGCGCCTTTTCACCGAAGGCCAGAAGCTGGCGGGACACTTCGCGCCATTTTTCTTCTCCGCCGAAATGACCGACCAGCTTTTCAATCTCGCGTTCGGCGCTATATTCCGCGGCCATCTGCAAAACCAAAGGAACCAGACGTTCGGCGGCAAGATCATAAACAATCTGCACCTGTTCATTGGTGAATCCTTTTTCGTGCAGCTTCTTGTTCAAATCCTTATCGACATCGAAATAGCCATGTTTGCAGTCGATACAATAATCGTCCGGCGTTTTCGGCGGGGCCGGTGTGCGGGAAAGTTTTTTCTCAAGCTCGGAATAGGATGTGAGAAGTGAATCGACTTTCAACTCGCCGGTGGCAGAGTCCTTAAATTTTTCCGGGATTACGTGTGTTGCTATGCTCATTTTATACTCCTTTGTATTTAGTTTCTTTTTCCGCGATCGATCATGCGGAGGACCGTGGCCACAAGGCTACGCGGGCCCTCCATATGCCGAAGCTGTTCTTCCGTGCCTGTGGCGCCAAGCGTCCGGTGGAAAGTCATGACCTGCAGCCAAGCCAAAACCTTCTTCCCTTCTTCTGTCGAAAAAACGCGCGCGAAGCTTCTTTCGATTTCTTTTTGCTCCAGCGTGGAAATATGGCTTGTGTAACGCGCCGTCTCTTCCAGACCGGTCATGGTTTTTCTAGAGCCCAGCATCTGTCATCTCCTTTACGATCAGATCGGATGGAACACCCAGCGCTTCGCCAAGATAACGTGCGGCCGCGGCAGTGTTTACCGCCGATGTGGCAGCAGGCCCCATCGATTGCACGGAAGAAATCCAATGCAATGTGTTCTGGATATTCTTGTGTGCCTGTGCACGGGCCAGAGGGGCGCGGTAATCCAGTGTTACAAAACGTCCGTCAAGCGCGATATCGGCGATCTCTCCCCTGCGGCGCAGAATGGAATAAGCGCGACGTATGAGCGGCGTCAAAAGCTCTGATTGCAATCGCCCATATGTGGCACCAAGCAGCAGCGCCATTTCACCTGCGCGCTCCGCCACTTCGGTGGCCGTCATGCGTTTGCCGGAAAGCTGGCCAAGCTTGTCGATCAAAAGAGAATGGCGGATGCGCGCACGAAGATCGTCGATCACGAGTTGCGACACATCGAAACGTGCGGGCATTTCCAGAGGCTTTAGACCATCCGACCCAACGGCTTTTGGAATGATAGCGCCGGGCACCAATTCGATATTGGCAGGATTGAGAACGCCGTCATCGTCGGCCTGCCATATACCCGTTACCGCGATAGATGCATTCTTGAGGATCAGCTCGACAACTTTGTTGGCTGTCTTGATATCTGGTAAAGCCTTCATGACCGGTGAACGTCCATAAATTTCACCGGGCGATTTCATCCATCGGAACGCGATACAGGGTGATCCTGAAAACCTGCCCGATGAGAGCTCGACAGCCTTTCCATTTTCCGTGATCACAGCCGCATATTCGTATCCGGCGTTATCAGGCAGGATGGATTCCAGCACACCGAAACGCGCCTGCGTATCGTGTGAGCCTTCGTTTGCAATGTTTGCAGGAATATCGGCATCCGGATAACGTTCGCGTATTTGTGCGAGCGTAAGCTTCATCTGACGGAAAGACCCGTCGAGCGCGCCGCCCTCTCCTTCTTCCAGAATAATATCGGTGAGCGGCACCGAAGAGAATTTGAAGGCGGAGAAAGACCCGGGCGCAGCCTCTTCGAAATAAAGCGCCGCCGTTCCACCGACGACCAGATCGAGATAGCATTGGTGGATTTCAACGCTGAAATTCGAGTTGTCGAAGTGCGACTGGATAATCCGCGCGGATTCTTCCAGAACAGGTGAAAGCGCGTCGGCCTCTTCCGCCGACAAATCCGGCCCCGGGCGGAATCCAAACCATTGCGTCCATGGCGGCGTGAGATGGCCCAAAAGACTTGCCGCCAATTGATCGACAGCGTCAAGCGCTGTTCCATCATAGAGGCGTTCGGTGCGCAAACGCCCGGGCTGTGCAGTGTGTGTAAAATCCCCGCACTGTGGCAGGGCATGATCGTAACATTCCTGCCAAGTGCTTTCCCATACGCCGCGCCTTTGCTTCGCAAGATCAAAACGGCGCAAAAGATGCGCGTAGTCCTTCGGCTCCTGCGGAGCCGCTGTGTTGGTGTTTATGTACATGGTTATTCTCCCAAAAGGGTTTTTCTTTGTGCGTCCGTGTCTTTGGGCGCAAGCATGCCGCGGAAACCCGTCAATATAGTGCCAAGACGCGAGCGAGAACGGCTAAGCAGGTTTTTCTCGCGCTGCTGTGACGGGGTGGCTGCATCCGGTGCGCTATCCCCGCCGGAATTGTTTTCGTTTCCGCCTGCGCTGGAGCCGGAATCATACACATATTGCGGCACATAGACGATTTGTTGCGATGGCGCCTTCGGGCGGCCCGTAATATCACCCATAGTAATACTCCTTACATCAATATTAATTTGCGAATTTCAAATGGCGGTATAGTTGCCAAGGCGTAACGATGCTGCGGCTGTGCACACCGATCACGCGTTTCACAGCTTCTACACATGTGAACAACATGAATGGCGCTGCTTTCTTGATGTCACGGCGCACCGGTGCCTTGACCACACGGTTGCCGCGCGATTGCAGCCAGCCGGGAAGATCGAAATCTGCCGGCACATGGTGATGCACGGAGACTTCGGTGACGTGGCTCAGCGGGTCTATGCTTGTCCAGCGCTCGCCATCGTTCAAAAGAACATAGCAATGGCGGAAGCCGGGCTTCAGAAAACGAAGCCACGAAATTTCGGTCTGGCCGCTGAACACGACCCATGCGTTCTGGCCACCGGCCAATGTCGATAACAAACCACTCATGCGGATAATCCTCCTTCGTAAACAACTGCGTTATGGGCCCAGTAGCGACCCGGTTTCGGTAATGAAAGCTTCGGGCGGACAATGCCCTTTCTGACGAGAACAGGTTCAATACGCTCAAGCGCCTCTTTCCAAAGCGCGAACGCGCGGACCTCTTTGATGCGGCGCGGATCGGGCGGGAGCTGGCGCTTGCCGTAATGGCGCAGCACCAGAACATGGTCCATCACAAGACGGCGATTGCGATACAGACGCTCTACAACACCCAGAATATCGGTCGGCTCACAAGGACGTGCGCAAAGAGCAAGACCTGCGCTGAAACGCGCGCCTTCGTTTCTGGCTTCCTGCGCGAGGATAAACCACAGCCATGCCTCTTCGGCGTTATCGAAGGCAACGGTTTTAATGTCGCCTTGTGTTTTCGGGGTGTATCTGTCCTTGCTGGTCATGTCGGTGGTGTTCTTTTCTTTGTTCGGGGTGTACGGGACGGCGGTTTTGAGAAAACTCTGACAGGAACGACTTGACGCAATGTTCCCTTTATGTTCCTATTCATGACAGGAACAAAACGTGAAGTCAAGAATATTTTGTGAATATTTTCCTATTTACAGCAACTCGTAGGAATTTTAACCTAACCCTATGTTGACACACGAAAATATCTGGCACGCCATCGACCGTCTCGCCGCCTCTTTTGGCTACAGCGCCTCGGGTCTCGCCAAACAAGCAGGTCTGGATCCCACCTCTTTTAACAAAAGCAAGCGATTCAGCAGCGATGGCAAACCACGCTGGCCTTCCACGGAAAGTGTCAGCCGGGTTCTGGCCGCCACAGGCGCAACCATGTCGGATTTCCTTGCCCTGATGGATGGTGACAACACGCTTTCCACCATCCCGCGCCCGGGTTTCATTCCCCTTATCGGCTTTGCACAGGCTGGTGCCGACGGCTTCTTTGATGAGGACGGCTATCCGGCAGGCGATGCATGGGACGAAGTGAAATTCCCCGACAGCGACAACAGCGATATCTCCGGCACCTACGCTCTGGAAATCAGCGGCGATTCCATGGAGCCGCTCTACAGGAACGGCGACGTTCTGGTACTCTCCCGCGACGCCACCGTGCGGCGCGGCGACCGCGTGGTTTTGCGCACCACAAAAGGAGAAGTACTGGCCAAGGAACTCCTGCGAAAAACGTCTTCGAAGGTTGAGTTGAAATCCCTCAACCCCCAACATACAGACCGCACCATTGCCACCGCCGATATATCGTGGATGGCGCGTATTCTGTGGGTCAGCCAGTAAAAATTATAAAGCCATGGAATTTTCTACCGCTTCGCGCATTGGCAGAAACGATATTTTGTCAATCAAAGGAGAAAACCATGCGTAAACCCCTTCTGTCCCTCGCCGTTATCGCCGCTAGCGCCGCCGGGCTTGTTG
>JAPJRC010000023.1 GCA_030824805.1 Micavibrio sp. | reverse complement strand
ATCTTATGTCTTTGGAAAAAGAACCAGATATCGCAACCATTGTGCGGCATGACGACCCTGCGGCCGTAGAATCTTTTGCGAGAAATTTCAGCCAGCTCGTCACAAATATGCACGACATGGCAATATCTATTGGAAAAGAGACAGATTTTCCCCTCGATCCGAAAGACTTTACCGAAGACAAAATCCAGCTGAAATTGATCAAAGAAAAGGCTTTTAAGAAGTCCTCTCAATAATCAAAAGTTTACAAATCCCATTAAACGTTCAATATAATTGACTAAATAGAGAAAATATTAAACTACCAGTTAGTTTAAGAAAGTGCTATTATAGTCAATATGGTTGAACAAAGAGGCCAAAAATTAAACCAACTTTTACACGATCTGCCCGAAGGCTTGATCGTCGATAGCCTGTGGCTGAGCGAGCGAGGCTATGCCGGCAATCTGCGATCCCACTACGTTGAGAAAAACTGGCTTGAGCAACTAACCCGCAGTGTCTATCAAAGACCGCGCCGCGGCGAACTGAAATGGCAGCAAGTCGTTATATCCTTGCAAACAATATTGGATTATTCGCCCTTAGTTGTCGGCGGCGGCACAGCATTAGATATGCTTGGATATTCTCATTATGTGTCACAAAAACAAAAAGAGATACATCTATACGGCCCCAAGCCGCCGCAAACATGGATCAACAAACTGCCTCTAGAGCAAAAGTTTATCTACCACTCGAATAAAAAACTGTTCGGCGATAATTTGACGACACAGTTTTTAACGTCGAAAGAGCTGATAACAAACAAGCCATGGGGACAATGGGAGTGGGTCATAACGCTCTCATCGCCTGAACGCGCCATACTCGAATTGCTCGATGAGTTGCCAAACGATGCAGATTTTCACAACGTCGATAAGATAATGGAAGGGCTATCCAGCCTAAGCCCGAAAAAACTGCAAAAACTACTCAATGCCTGCAAAAGCGTGAAGGTAAACCGGCTGTTCTTCTTCTTTGCAGACCGGCACAAACACGCCTGGCTCAAGCAGCTGAGCAAAAAGGACGTAGAATTCGGCTCTGGAAAACGAAAACTTGTCGAAGGCGGCAAATTCGACAATAAATATCAGATCACCGTTCCAGAGGATCTTGATGGCTTATACTGAGGAGCACTGACGCTCATTACCTCCTTTGCTCTAAAACCAAGTTTTCAGGACAAGTTTTAAACTTATCAAACGTATAACTATCACAATAACATATTGTAACTATTACAATAAAATGCCAATTTGTATAAATTGAATGTAACAAATATATATGTTATTATGTTACATATAAAGGTGAAGAAAATGGTCTCTATAGCTCAAAAAATTAAGAATCGTATCAAAGGGAAGGGCCGCGGATGGGCTTTTACGCCCAAGGATTTTCTTGATCTAGGATCGCGCAACAATGTGGGTCAGATCCTCCACCGACTGACGGCACAGGGCTTTATTCGTCAGGTCAGCCGCGGCGTGTACGACTATCCGCGCCATGATCCCGATATCGGCATTCGTGCACCCAACGTCAAACAAGTCGCGGATGCCGTCGCGCGCGCGACCGGCGACCGTATCTATATGACCGGAGCCGCCGCAGCAAACCGCATGGGCTTAAGCACTCAGGTTCCGGCCAGGACTGCCTATGCCACAACTGGCAAGCCCAAAGATATTGTCTTTTTTGGCGATAATTTCACAATCCAGCTTCGAAAATCTACCCTGCCGCGAACGATCACGCGCGACCTGGCAGTGATGGCGCTACAGGCGCTTGATAATATAGGCCCGGATTATGTTGACCAGCAAACGATCGATCAATGTTCGCAATATTTAAAGTCGGCCGATAAAAAGGACATACAGCAGAACTTACGCTATATTCGGAATCCATGGCTGGCGGATATTGCACGCCAGCTTGTTTCATAAAGATAAGAATGAATATGGCGCCACTCGATTCCAAAAAGCTAGATACGTTTGTTGAAGAAACAGCCCGAAAAACAAAACGGGGATACAGTATCGTTGAAAAAGATTACTGGGTTGTCTGGCTACTCGATCTTTTATTTTCCGGACCTTATGCCGATCAGTTGACCTTCAAGGGCGGCACATCGCTATCAAAAGCCTATAAAGTGATAGACAGATTCTCGGAAGACGTCGATCTTACTATCGACCGCGGCCTCATTCAGCTTGATCCGGCAAAATCTTTGGAAACACCGGATCTTGGCACCGCGCAGCGAACCAAAAGAGGCAAGGCCTTCGATAATAGCGTGGAAGATTTTATAAGAAGCGAATTTGCGCCCTGGCTCGAAGCCGAAATCCACAAACACCTATCGAGCAGGGCAGGGGATACGGCACCGGCATTGCGAATCGATGAGAAAGACCCCTTGAATTTATTCTTCGATTACCCGCGCAGACCCGACGACCGCGACAATGCGTATATCGCTCCTTTTGTCCGCCTGGAGCTTGGCGCGCGCGGTGATAGGTCGCCGCAGTCCCAACACACCATTACATCCTATATCGAGGATGAATTTCCGCAGATTTTTAAAGATAAGAAACCTGCCGGCATCAATGTTCTGGCGATCGAACGGACATTTTGGGAAAAACTCACCATCCTTCATTCCGTCTGCTGCCGGCCGGACGACAAGCCGCCGCGGGAACGCTTTTCCAGGCATTATTATGATGTGTTCCTTCTGGCACAAGATGCCGATCTGGTTGCCCGCACCGTTTCAAAAACGGATCTGCTGGCCGCAATTGTCGAAAACAAGCGGGCATATTTCTTTGAATCATGGGACTGGTATCCAACTGCAAAGCGGGGCACCTTCCGGCTGATCCCATCCGAAGCTCAACAAAAATCATTGGCCCGCGATTACATTTCCATGCAGGACATGATTTTTGGTGACATCCCGGATTTCTCTGAAATCATCGCGGCCTTAAAACAGCTTGAAGAAAAGATCAATACCGTATGAAAGACGATGATCGGGATTTTTTCCGGGGAGAAAAGGCGAGAGAGGAAATCGCAAAAAATTTCTCTGTCGTCCAGATCGCGCATTATATAAATCTTTCTGAAAAGCCTGTAAAATCAGTCTTCCGCGACGATCTGCAAGAAATCTTCATTATCGAGCTGATCGATAAGAAGGATGAAAATGACCGGCAATCCTATGTTGTTGGCAGCACCGTCGCGGAGAGCCTCTTTCGCTTTACAGGCCAAAAATCCATTCCTCTTTTTCATCCCTTTTCTAGCGATGTGAAGAAAAGCTCTTCTTCGAAATCCACGCCAGGGCCGGCGGCAACAAAATCCAGTAAGCCGAGGACACCCTTGAATGAAGAATTGTATCAAGCCCTAAACATCATTTTATCAATCTACGGCTATAACCGTCCCGATGGTTTGTTCGCCCGGCTCCTGGTCGAAGTACGGGACCAATTTCCAAACCATGATGTTCGGGAATTCAAGATCAGGAACTTTGACAAAGCCCTCAAGAAATTTAACCGCACTCTGTATGACCTGATCGGCGATCTGAAAAAACGCCATCCGGATCTTCGGAACTTTTCCTTTCCGCTGATGGAACAAATTCTCGGACCGGAAAGCGCGATCGGCAAGCCGCTCTTGCCATCCTGATCGTATCAGAACACGAATTTCGATCCTTAGGAGCGCGAGAATCCCCGCAATTATCGCAACTATCACCGTTTTTCCCGGGCTTTTCGCCAGTCGCGCGGATTCTGGAAGGTTCCTGCCCAAAGCCCGCGACGGAAATTTTTCGCCTCCAGCTCGGAGGCCGTGTAAGCCCCCTAGCTAAAATATCGATACTCAACGGCCCAACCGCCGCGAACCATCTGCTGACCCAGATCATCGGCGCCGACAAAACACCGCGCCACGATGCGGGTTTCATTTTTCGCGCGCCCCGTCGCTTCGCAACGGACGGCTCGATCGCCGATCAGATCCTGCAGATGTTTTTTCGCTCGTCGGCCGCAGGGATAGTCCATGCCGGCCGCATCGCGGCAAGTCTGAAAAAATTCCGGCGCATCGATGCCCCAAAGCCGGATTTCCTCACCGTTCAAAACGAAACTGTCTCCATCCCGCAGCTGGATCATCTGCCCCGGCTCGGCGCCGGCGATGACCGGGTACCAAAGGAGGGCAGGGACCAACCAAAGAATCATCGCGGCGAGGGTGGGGAATCGAGTAAAATCAGGCGTCATGTTTGCCCTCATCCCGTTTCAGCAATCCGAACACGCTATTTTGCAAATTCAGCTCGCCCGATTTGGCGCGGGCTGTCATTCCGCGCAGATATCCGCCCGGATTTTTAACTGGGTTTTCAGGATCTTGCGATTTCTGGTCGATAATCATCACGCAGATGGCAGCACCGTACCGTCCCATCACCCCGCAGGCATCCCACCATGCGGTTTTATTGATTTTCAAAACCGGCAAGAGCGCATTGGCCGCTTCGACAAGATCGCTAAAATCGATGCCGCGGGTGGTCAAAGGTATGTGTTCCCTGAACCGTTCCGACGAAGCGTTAAGGACTTGTTTAGCTGTAATTTTTTCTGCTCCTGTGTCGGTACTGGCCGCCTCTACACCCTTTTCGATCTTGGGATTGCTCGGATCTTGGGATTTAGTCTCGGAGGAAGCAGCTACGCCTTCTCGAAGGCTAATGCCCTGTGGGCTACTGTAATCTGATTTATCAGATTGGTTTAAGGTTGTACGTTGTATGTGGGGGAAATCAATTACCGCCGTGGCGGTAGTATCCCTAAAATTAAAAGAGATATCCTCTGCTTTACTAACACTGTTCAGCGCATCCAAAAGACCGCTGACGATCAGCTGATGCTTATCGAACAGGACCTTCAAGGTTATCAGCGTGTGATAGGTCCTGATCGAATGATCAATATCATCGTAGGCGGCTTGCATTTGCTCGGCAAAGTCTTGCAGCTGCGGATATTGCGCGGCCTCAGCCAGGAGGGATCTGATGCGACCGCGTAGACCGGATATTTTACGTTTCTGATCATTCCACAAAGCGATCGCCGCTTTTTTATGGGCGATCTTGGCTTCCAGGACAGGGATGAGCGAGGCGAGCGGGGATAAATCAACGCCGAAGGCATAAAGGATCTGGCCGGTCTTATTGTCCCGAACACCAAAGCGTTTAAAGTTGCCTGAATCTTCCCACGTCAGGGCGCCCAAGGCATTCAGCGCCTTTTCACGGTTCCGCACCTGGCGCTCTGTGATATCCAGATCCTGTGCGGTCGTGGTCACAGCCTGATAACAGATAGGCTTATGGCCATCGGTCCAATCAATATCACTGGTACGGACAACGTAATACTCCAGCAATTCCACCAGTTCTGCCGTAAAGCCCGCATCCTTGCCGGCCTGTTTGATGAGTTTCAGCGCGTGATACTTATTAATATCGCCCTGCAGCCCGTCAAAATCATCCGACTTCTGTAAACTCGCCCGAAATTTGGGTGAGCTTATCCGCCCGCCTTTTGGCGGTTCATAAAAATTCACTGTTTCCATGGTCAATCGCGTACCAGCCCTTAAATCAGGTAATAAAAATTCGTAACGAAAAATCACTTTTTCGCTTGATGCCCGATTCGGTTTGCGGTAGATTCGTTTTTGAGAGATTTGATCTACCGCTTTCTAAAGCAGCCGCAGCGCCAACTGCGGCTTTTGCTTTTTTAGGGTCTAGTGATGCGCCTCCTTTCTTGTTTAAGAGTTGGTTCAGGGAGATTCGCCCAGAACGGACTTTGATCCTGACAATCCCGTTTCATGAACAGAATTGAAACTGTCAGGTAGACAGACACTTCTCATACAGATGAAAGTGTCTGATTGAACGGTATCATAGGAAATTCTTATCCACAATCCGACACTGCAAAAACACTCTTATACACAGATGTTTAGTGTAAATTGTCGAGTCGCTTTGTGTCTTATCCACAGAATCGGGTCGAGTCTTAAAGTCCAGCAGGACTGCCGCGCATTTCGTGCCTGCGAATCGGTTATAGCGCTGACATCGCGAATCGGTTGGACAAGTTCCTCATTGTATAAGTGTTCGTATGATCTGACACAGCTATACAGATAGATAGTTATACACATCGGTGCTTTTTATGGAGTGTTTAGTATACAGTCCTTGAAATCCCGCTATACACCTGCGAAACTGTGCATCTGAATGTTCAATCTGACGGATCTATACAATGCAATTCCCAGCTGACCACCCAAGCGAAGTTTCGATATCGGATGCGGCCAAAATGGTGGGCGTAACGCGCGCCACATTATATGAGCACATGAAAGATAAAAAAATTTCCGTAATCGACAAAGACACGTCGCGCCCAAAAATCAACGTCTCAGAGCTGGTCAGGGTTTATGGCGACAAGTTGAAGCCCCTGACAGCTGCAAATGATAAGTCAGCAGCGAAACAAACCGGAGATCGGGATCTGGTTGCCACCGCTGAAAATGCCGCTCTCAAAGAAAAGCTTCAGATGATTGAACAGGAACGCGATCGTGAGCGCCGCCTGCTGACGGCCCAGATTGACTCTCAACAGTCCCAGATTGAAAACCTGCAAGAGTCACTTAAAAAGGAACAAGACACCGTGGGCAAGGTCACAGCCATGCTCACCGATCAACGGGGCGACGCTGAGAAGAAGGCAAACGAAGAAACTGCTCAGGCCAAGAAATGGGCTGAATTAGAAAAGACCGTCCAAACACTAGCCGAAAATCAAAATCAGTCTTTCTGGCAAAAATTGTTTGGCAAAAGCAGTAAGGCTTCCTAAATGCAACAGGCAGCAGCCCGCACCATCGCCATAATTCAGAATGACGAAAAATCTGAACTTGTCGCCTCATACAGCTTAGAAGCCGAACAAGGGCTTCTTGGCGCCCTGATGTATGATAATGCCGGCATCGATCGCGTTGCGGACTTTCTGGACGCGGACCATTTTTATCATCCTACCCATGCCAAGATTTACGACGCCATCCTAAAAACTGCTGAACGCGGAGATATAGCGTCGCCAACCAGGCTCAAAAAATATTTTGAGAAGGAAGAAGCCTTGCAGGCCGTTGGCGGCACACGCTATCTGGTTGAGTTGGTCACAGAAGCGTTGCACATTAACCCGCCAGAAGATTATGCCCGCCAGATCTTCGAACACTTCATGGCACGCAGCCTGATCCAGCAGTGTGAAGAAACACGGTTTCAGGCTAATCACCGGACCATAGACACAACGATATCTGATCTGATTGAAGCCCATGAATCCCGGCTTTACGACCTGGCAGAAAGTGGCATCGCCAAAAAAGATGCTGTTTCATTCAGAGATTCTATCACAGCCGCGATCCAGATGGCCGAAGCGGCCTATAAGAGGGGCGGGGCTGTTTCTGGGGTTACTACAGGGCTTTCTGAATTGGACCGGATGTTAGGCGGTCTGCACCCCACCGATCTGATCATCCTTGCCGGCAGACCTTCGATGGGTAAAACGGCTCTTGCCACCAACATCGCTTTCAATGCCGCGAAGAGATTTATGCAGACAAACGGAGGGGAAGGGGCCGCGGTTGGGTTTTTCTCGCTCGAAATGGGACACGCGCAAATCACCACTCGTATCCTTGGTGATCTTTGTGGTGTGTCCAGTGATGCCATGCGGAAAGGCTCTATTACGCATGAAGATTTTGTAAAGCTTGTTCAAGTCGGACAGGAATACAAAGATTTACCTTTTTATACGGATGACACGGCCGCGCTGAGTATTTCTGCTTTAAGAACCCGCGCCCGCCGGATGAAACGTAAATACGGTATTTCCCTGCTGGTGGTCGATTACCTGCAGCTGCTCAATGGAACACCAGGCCGCAAATCAAGTGAGAATAGAACACAAGAGGTAAGCGAGATTACCCGCGGCCTAAAAAGCATAGCAAAGGATCTGAATATCCCTGTCTTGGCACTCTCCCAATTATCAAGAAATCTTGAAAGCCGGGAAGATAAGCGGCCGCAACTTTCGGATCTACGGGAATCAGGATCGATCGAACAGGATTCAGATGTCGTTATGTTCGTCTACCGTGATGAATATTATTTGTCCCGCGAAGAGCCCTTCCAAAGGGCGAATGAAAACGTGGACAGATTTGAAGACCGTCGCGCCCAATGGGAACAGGCATTAAACGCCTCTAAAAATATTACCGATGTTCTTATTTCAAAACAAAGGCATGGACCGATCGGTAACGTCAAACTCTACTTTGACCCAACATTCACAAGATTTAGAGACTTAGCCTAAAGTGACAAATTATGAAATTTAGATTGGTGATGATATCGATTCAGCACATTATACGGCTATGCATCGCGAATTCCTACGCTGTGAAGATGTGTTTTCTGATTTTGAGCGGGCTGCCCATGGAATGATAATGCAAGCTCAACGAGGCGAAGAAGCTGACAAATACACTGCATTTCATACTTATAACTGTTATTCGCGTTTTATTCTTCAGTTAATACGAGTTCTCTGTTGCCGCCTACAACGTGAAAAATGTACGACACACCAGGTGATAGCTGAAGCGATATCAATTATTTTGCAGAAGCCGTTCCTACTAACTTTCCATCAGATTTTAGGGTAATTCGAACAAAGTCATTGGTCATGTAAGTCATGCCCGATCTGTTGTTAATTTGTCTGATTTTTACCAGAAATATCATAAATATCTAATGTCCCTTGTATATAAGCGCAGGCCAGCCCCTCCCATGTGGGTGGTGCCGGGGCGCATATAAACGCCCTGTGCTAATGGCACAAGCGCTAATAGTTCCCGTCTTCTTTCGGTGTTTAATGGCATGGTTATATTAAATATAAACAATTTAGGCGTAAAAAACCGCACAAATGGCAAGCCTCAAAAGTGGTGTAACAATATTGAATTATTGAATAATTCGATTTTTGTACCAAACATTGTAAGTCAGGGAATATCTATCAGCGTTGGCTACCATAAGAGCCACACGCCCGACATCGGCATAGATGGGAAAACATATAAAACGCTCAAGATACGCACAAACAGTAAAAAATCAGATATCCGCCTCGCTCTCCGAGCCTGACGTAATCAGCCGCACCCCTCTGGAACGGGTAAAATAGGCCCATGTCCAGTCAACCGCCACGCTAAGCCTGTTGCGAAAACCGACCAGCGGAATAAGATGGATGCTTCCCCACAGGCACCAGGCGAAAAATCCGCCGAAAGTAAAGTTGCGGATTTTTGCAACGGCTTTTTCCCTGCCGATGGTGGCCATGATTCCGCAGTCCCGATACATGAAAGGCGGCGGCGGTGCAGAGGATTCTATCTTGCTGGCAATAAGCTGCGCGGCATATTTTCCCTCCTGCGCGGCGGCAGGCGCAAGCCCGGGTACATTCCGGCCTTTGGCATCCGTGACATGCGCGGTATCGCCGATGACAAAAATATCCGGATATTGGGGGAGGGAAAGATCGGGGGCGACGATGACCCGTCCGGCTTTGTCCTGCTCGGCTTTTAGCCATACCGCCGCAGGCGATGCTCTGACACCCGCCGTCCAG
The DNA here is from genome assembly GCA_030824805.1 of Micavibrio sp. Classification (GTDB taxonomy): domain Bacteria; phylum Pseudomonadota; class Alphaproteobacteria; order Micavibrionales; family Micavibrionaceae; genus Micavibrio_A. The sequence goes on along the minus strand of JAPJRC010000023.1, from coordinate 21,544 downwards.
ACGATCGTGCGGCAGGGTATAAAATTATCCCCTGCCTGAACACCGTCCTTCGTGCAGTCCGTAACGGAAACACCCGTCATGACGTCAACGCCGATTTGTTCAAGGTCTTTACGCGCATGGTCTGACAGTTTTTCAGGAAAGGCGGCAAGAGGCCTTGGGCCGGCTTCGATCAGGATCACGTGGGCATTCGCCGGATCGATCAACCTGAATTCATTCTTGAGCGTATGACGCGCCAGTTCCGCAATCGCGCCCGCCATTTCAACACCTGTCGGGCCGCCGCCAATCAGGACAAAGGTCATGAGAGACTTGCGCTCCTGCTCATCTTCGCAAATTTCCGCTTTTTCAAAGGCAGCAAGAATACGCTGCCGGATATGAAGGGCGTCGTTCAGGGATTTCAGGCCGGGCGCAAAGGGCGCCCATTTATCATGACCGAAATAAGTGTGCGTGGCGCCCGTCGCGACGACCAGATAGTCATAGGACAGGTTTCCCTTATGGCCGTAAACGATCTTTTTGTCAGGATCGATGTTGATGATTTCTCCTAGTACGACAGTGCAATTTTTTTGCTTTTTTACGATGCTACGTATCGGCTGGGCGATCTGCGCCGGGGAAAGGGCCGCGGTTGCGACCTGATACAGCAAAGGCTGGAAGACATGGTGGTTGCGCTTGTCGATCAAAACCACATCCGCTGGACAATCGGTCAGATGTTTCGCCGCCTCCAGACCTGCAAATCCTGAGCCTATAATGACCACCTTTGGTCTTTGGGTAGTTATATCCATTATGATTTTTCTTTTTGGGTTTCCTGCACCGTTTCAAGCCATTTGCACCGCTCGGCGATCAGGGGGGAGAGGCTGCCACCCTTGATGCCATTGGCAATCAGATCAATAACCCTGTCATCTTCCATATAGCCGCTATGCGCAGTTAAAGGGTTTGCAAAGGACGCGGCATCGAACAGGCTTTTCTGGGTGGCTACGTTCAGGCTGACATTCGTGACCTGCGGGCAAATGCGGCTATCGATGCTGTTTGACGCAAAATCCAGAGGCACCGGATAGGAAAGAATGTCATTCGGATCGCTAAAGGCAATAATGTTCATTTTCCTTATCACACGTTGTTCCGCCTTGTCTGCATCGGCGGCGCAATAGGTTTTTTCTTCTGCAGAAACGGATGGGGCACTGCGGCCCATTTGCAGGAGAGGGAGCTGATTGGCCATCATGAAGACGGTAAAATCCTTGTTCCTGACTTTTTGCCCGACTTTGATCAGACGCTCTTCTTCCTTCGGGGTTGTATCCCGCGTCCGCGTTTGCGACGCAAAATTTTGAATCGTATCTATCGTAATCCTGCTTCCCAGGCTGTGCGTTATGAAGAAGTGGTCGTCATCTTCCAGACTTGCAAAGGTGGATCCAGGCCACGGTTCGCATTGATGGGCGCCGCCATTGGGCAAATCATTCCAGTCATCGGCGATCATCCAGCATACGGATTGCGTGACGGCAGTTGTAATCCGGTCATAGCCGTTTCCGTTATAAATAAGAAGATCAGGAACAGTGGCATTCATGAAGCCTTTCAGGGAATTGTTCAGACTGGCGCGTTGAAGCCCCTCATTGTTGGCAGAGTCGGCAGCCAGTTGCTGCTTTTGCGGATCGGTGATCGACGACCATGTCAACTCGTAAAACAAAAGTTGCCGTTCACCGGAATCATCTGTGTGCCTGCTGACGCGCAGCATTCCAAGAACATGGGGTTCATCCTTTTCCCACTGGATATTGGCGCTATCCAGCTGAATGGCTTTAACCTGAGAATCGGTTTTGGTGAGGCTCAACTTTTCATAGAGCTGCTTTTGCAGTCGGCTAGAATAGCCGGGCAGGTGGCTGCTGATACCGTGAACCATGAGAACCTTGGTGATTTTCGGCGATTGGGGGGATTGGGCCTCAAGACTTTGCCGGACGCCGTCGAAGGCTGGTCCTTCGACTTCACATTGCCGGTTATCTACTTCCGGGCCGTTATCAACCAGCGCTTCCGTTACGCCTCGGGCGATGCTGGAGCAACCGCCTAGTGGTATCAATGCAGCAATTGCTATTAGCGGAAGCCAGTATTTAACGGAAGGGAGAGAGGACATAAAGTGTTTCCTTTTTTGACCTAACGACTGCGGATAAATTTTGAATAGTTTTCATGCTCTTTGATTTCTTGCGCGCGGGCGGATATGGATGCGCGATCCATGATGTCTTGCAATGTCGTTTCACGGCCCAATCCCCCAAGATCGTATATATAGGCGGGCAGTCGGCCTGAAAGCAGGATGCGGTAGTCCATGGGAATGCCGGGGACAATAAGCCTTATCATGTCATAGACGACCGTGGTGCAGTTTGCTGTCAATGTATGGTAAAATTCTGGCTCTTTGGCAAGCCTGTTCCCCTTGTGCACGTAAGACAGAAGCAGTTTTTTCGCCTGTTCCGGTGTCAGGAGGACGCGGTACATGGACACATCTTCCTTGCGGACATTCGTGCGGGTGCGGATAATATCGTTTTCATCGGCGGCGATCAGGGCGATTTCATATTGTTTGAAAAAGCCCGCGATCTCGGAAAAAACCTCGTGCCGCTCTTTGCGGATTTCCACCGAGAATACGACATGGCTGCCATCCGTAAATCCAAAGCCGACGAGCGTATGGGCGATATCCGGATTGCCCCATGTGGACAGAAAAAGATCGACCGAGGACAATTTGTTCAAATCATAATCGCGCGTTTCCCACGACTGGTCGTAATCAGTCACCGTGCGCCATGTGAAATTCCGGACATTGTGCAAGGTCACGCGGCTGCCTTCGACGGAACCCGTCACGGTGTGGGCGACATCGTCGGCCCATATCCGGTCATTGGAAGGATGGATGAAGCTCCACCACAAAAGGCAAAGCAGGACGGCCGCGAGGAATGCGATGCGCGGCCATTTCCGGCAGCGCGTGACTTCCGCCGCCATGACGGACAGGCAGAAAATTGCCCAGACTGCGATGGCCGCCATTTTAAACGGATCGGAAAAGGGAAGCCTGTACCAAAAGGCAAGTCCTGCAAGGCCGGATGCTATGGCCAGCAGGGGCAGGTACAGAATTTTTTCGGCCACCCGTCGCATATTATTCCATCACCGCCAGGCGGCGTCCTTCTGTCGTCACGAAGCGGACGAGTTCATATTCAAACGGCGATCCGGTTTCGTGGTAACGGAAATCGTTGTTGGCGCGGGTATTGACGGGTTTTATGCCGTACTGCACGACTTTATAGGCGGTTTCGTCCTCTATATGGTTTGGTACGACGAGGGAGAAGGCGGCCGCGTCCGCAACCATGCCGACCGTGTCCCGCACGTTGGAGGGACCAAGTACCGGCAGGACGATATAGGCGCCGGGGCCGACACCCCATGCGCCCAGCGTTTGCCCGAAATCTTCTGTATGCTTCTTGATGCCGATTTCGGATGCCGGATCATACAGGCCGAGAAGGCCGACCGTGCTGTTGACGGCGAAACGCCCGATTCCCGTAAAGGCTTTGTAGGGTTTTCCCTGAAGGGCGGAATTGGTGACGTTGCCGAATTCCCCGAGGTTCGAGAAAAAGCTGGAAATCCTGTCGTCCACATAATCGGGAACGACTAAATCATAGCCGTCCACAATCGGCAGGAAGACATATTTATCAAACTTCGCGTTGAATTTATAAATGCCGCGGTTCGTCCCTTCGATGGGATCGTATACCACGAATTGTTCCTTGGCTTTCTCCTCTATGTCCGCGCGCGCATAGCGGCGGGCTGGCTCTTTATAGGATGAAACGCCGTTGTCAGCCGCGCAAGCGGTCAACAGGGAAAGGCAAATGCCGGATAGTGCCGCGATCCTGATCATTATCGTGTTCCTTCAAAAAAATCGGCAACACGCCATGCAAAAGCGGGATGTTCTATATTGCCCAGATGCCCCCCTGTCGGGAAGATCCATGATTTCCCGGCGAAGAGGGATTCCAGCGTGGCAAGTTCCCCGGGGGCCAGAATGATATCGTCGCGGTTGGTGATGAGGCCGATACGGGGATTGGCCGCGATCCAGACCCGCAAGGTTTCAAGGCTGCTCTGGTCTATAAGGTGATTCCGGGTGAGGCCGGCGGTATTGGCCATGTGATAGGCCGAGTAGACATCCTTGTAGTAATCGCCAAAACCCGTGCGCAGCGACATGGCCATATAATCATGCAGCGGCGTGCCCGATTGGAAGGGTCTGTCGGCGGGATAAATGTAATTGGCATGGCTCATGACATCGGACGTGAAGATCATATTCGCCGCGGAGAAGCGGAAGGCGAGGCCGATGGTCGTGGCCATTTTGTCGTCCGACGGTTTCAGGCGATTGTAGGTTTCAAGAAACATATTTTCGTTTTTCAGGTCGAACGCATCGGAATCGTTGCGCAACTGCGACAGGCGTGCGATCGCCCGGTTCAAGAATATGTCGAGTTCGTCGATGCCGCCGGGGAGCCCTTGAAGCAGCATGGCATCCAATCGTGAAATAGAACTGTAAAGATTGAGCGGCGGGTTGATCAGCAGCGTCTTGTTCAAGCCGATCTTCCGTTCCCGTTCGTCCAGCAAGGCAACAAAAGCGGCGTTCCACGCGCCGAGGCTGTAGCCTGTCAGGTGCGTCGATGTGATTTCCCGCCTTTGCGCAACCCGTTCTTGTATCATCGTCATGACGCGGTAAAGGTCTTTTGCATCGGTTTCGGCGTTTCCGGGGAAATTGTTTTCGCTTGCCGTCACGATAAAATTGGCATGGGTGGGAGACGGCAGCATGACCACATGATGGCCCGCATGGTACAAGGTGTTCGCCAGTGCGACCGTGAATCGTGATTTATAACCCGATCCCGTGCCGCCGATAATATAAACGAGCGGGGCCGCTTTATCCTGCAACATCTGCCCGTAGAGGAGTCCGTCATAGTACCAGAAGCCTTCGGGGATTTCCCTGTCCGGAAAAACCACCAGTTTTTCTTCGTCCGGTTCAATGGCATTGGGATACCGGACTTTTATTTCTGCCGGCGTGCCGATGATGGTGGCGGCGTAGGCGTTGTTTATCGGGTAATCGTAAACCGACGGCGTGGCTGTGCGGACGGGCAGGGAATCATTGTGGGCGCAGGCCCCGATCATGGTGATCGTCAGGCTCAGCGCGATAAAAGATGCAATCTTGGTAACAGGCCGCATAGGTCATAGTTCCGTTCAGGTTAAAACAATTGTCTATATTCCATGATGTTCAGAAGAAATATTTTTTCTATGAAACGTCATGGAACGTTTTTGAAAAATTTATAAAGGATCAAGTTACGTTCCTTCACTTTATGTTCCTTTTTAAAGGCGACGCCTGCATTACTGCATATAAAGCCCGCCGTTGACCGACAGGGTTTCCCCCGTGATAAAAGCGGATTGATCGTCGGCCAGAAAGAGGATGGCGCGGGCGATTTCTTCGGGTTTCGCAAGGCGTCCGACCGGAACCTTGTCGACAATCTGTTTCAGGACATCGGTGGGGACTTTTTCCATCATCGATGTTTCGGTATAGCCGGGAGCGACAACGTTGGCGGTGATCCCGCCCCGCGCCGTTTCAAGGGCGAGGGCTTTGGTAAAGCCGATGACGCCGGCCTTGGCGGCGGAATAGTTGGTCTGGCCGAATTGACCGGCAAGAGCGTTGACGGAACTGATGCTGATAATCCGCCCGAATTTTTTCTCCTTCATCGACGGCACGACGGCGCGGGACATGTTGAAGCACGAGCCAAGGTCGGTGTCGATGACGGCCTTCCAGTCCTCGACAGGCATTTTATGGATGGTCTTGTCGCGTATGATGCCTGCGTTGTTGACGAGGATTTCAACGGGGCCGAGGTCTTTTTCGACCTGTTTGACGCCGTTCAGGCAGGCTTCGGCGTCGCCGACATCCCATTCATAGGCGGGAATGCCCGTGTCCTTGGAAAAGGCGGCGGCCTCATCGCCGTTCTTGTAATAATTGACGGCGACGTTGTATCCCCGGTCTTTGAAAAGCCTGGCGGTAACGGCGCCGATGCCCGTGGCGCCCCCGGTAATCAGAACAATGCGTGACATGGTGTTTCCTTTCATTTTTGTTATCCTTGGCGTTCCAGAAAGCTGCGGAAGCGCAGCGTACTGTAGACAAAAAACATCAGGCCCACGACGGTGACCATCATCATTTCGGGCCAGACGATAGAGAATCCGGCGTTGCGGAACAAAATCGCCTGCGCCAGTTTGATGTAATTGGTGGACGGGACGACGCTCATGATTTTTTGCAGAATCTCCGGCATGCTCTCAAGGGGCGTAAAGCCGCCGGAGAGAAGATTCATCGGCAAAACGATGAGGATGAAGAGCAGCCCCATTTGCGGCATGGAGCGTGAAATCGTCCCGAGAAACAACCCGAGGCCTGTCGTGAAAAAAAGATAAAGGGCCGTCGCGATGAGGAACAGAGTGATGGATCCGCCAATCTCCACCCCGATCCAGAGCCGGATGGTCAGCTGGATGCACAGAAAGGTGGCCAGCAAAATGACCACGCCGTTGGCAACGACTTTGGACAGCACGATTTCAAGCGCGCTGACCGGCATGACAAGAAGATGTTCGATCGTGCCGCGCTCGCGCTCGCGGATGAGCGCGGCCCCGGTCAGCAGGATAGCCAGCATGGTGATGTTCTGGATCATGCCAGTGATGGATGAAAACCACGCGGTTTTTCGTCCCTGATTGAAAGAATAGCGCACGATGATGTTGACGGGTAATTGCGCCCCGTCTTGCATGTTGAAATAGCGCACCAGCTCCTGCTGAATGATCGTTTGAATATATCCGGCCCCGATCTGGGCCTGCCCTATGATGGTGGCGTCGATGAGGAGCTGGGCCGTGACCTGTTTTCCGGCGCGCAGATCCGCCTCCATGCGCGTGGGGAAATGCAGGACAAAACTATATTTCGCCGATTCCATCCCTTCATCCGCCTCGGTTTGCGTAATCGTATCCACCGTCCCGAAATATGGCGGCAGCAGGGAATCCGTCAGGCGCAGGGACAGCGGGGAGCGGTCTTCATCGATAATGCCGATCGAGGCTCTTTTCAAATCGGTCGAGATGCCGGTGGCTTGAGAATAGAGCGAAAATGAAAAAGCGAAGACGATGAAAAAAATCATCACGGTATCATGCAAAAGCGATTGCCATTCCTTGCGGCACAGATGCGCGATGTTCGAGACGGACGGGAATTCTATGCTCATCCTATGGCTCCTGTTTCTTGAGAAGCAGGACGTTGAACAGCAAAAGTGCCGGTATGAACAAGAACAGCGAGAACAGGAAGGGCTGCAGCGAGAAAAGATCAAGCCCTTTGGTGAAGGCGCCGATGCTGACTTTCAGGAAATAGGTTGTGGGATAGAACGTGCCGATCCAGTGCGCCGCCCCTTCCAGCGTCGAGACGGGTTGCAAAAGGCCTGAAAACTGCGCCGCCGGAATCATGGTCGCGATGGCGACTCCGAACAGGGCCGCAACTTGTGACTTTGTAAAAGAGGAAATGAGCAGGCCCAGTCCCGTTGTTGCCGAAACATATAAAAGCGCGCCGAGGATCAGGCCGATAACGCTGCCCTTGATCGGAACGTGGAACAGAAGCAGCGCCATGAGCAGAACGATCAGGAAGCTGACCATCGCGAACAGGATATAGGGAAGCTGTTTGCCCAGAATGAATTCCAGCCGCGTCACCGGCGTGACATACATGTTGGCGATCGACCCCATCTCCTTTTCGCGCACAACGGACAGGGCGGACAGGATCGCCGGGATGAAAACCAGAAGAAGGCCTATGACGGCAGGCACCATGGCGTTGATGCTTTCAAAGGATTGATTGTAGAGATAGCGCATCTCGAGCGTGAGTGGCACGGACGGCATCAGGCCGCGATCTTGCAGGAAACGCGTATGGATCCCCTGAAGATAGCCGCCGATGGTTTCGGCGCGAAAAGGCATGGAGCCGTCAATCCATGCGGCGATTTCGGTGTTTGCACCGCGATGCAGATCCTTGCCGAAATCGGGCGGGATTTGCAAGGCCATGGAGATGTCGCCGCTTTGCAGGCGGTGGAGCAGGTCTTCATCGCTTTTGATCGGCGGTTCGGTGACGAAATAGGGCGAACCTTCCAGTTCCTGAAGATAGGCACGGCTGTCGGCTGTCCGGTCGAGATCAAGCGCGGCGTAACGCAAGGAATCAACATCCATCGTAATGCCGTAACCGAACACCAGCATCAGCAACGACGTGCCGAGCGTGGCCACGCTGAGACGGACCGGGTCGCGCATCATCTCCATGATTTCACGTTGCGCGTAGGCCATCATGCGCCGCGCGGAAAAAAGGGAGGAGAAAAATCCCTGTTTTCCAGTGTTCGTTTCCGCCGCTTTCACGATGGAAAAAGTTTCGTCTTTTTCGCCGGATTTTTTATCGCCGCTCTCCTGCACCGCGTCTTCCAGATAGGAGACGAACGCGTCATCGAGCGTATCAGCCCCTTTTTTGCGGCGCAAATCATCCGGAATGCCGGTGATCAGGACTTTTCCCGCATGCATCAGGGAAATGCGGTCGCACCGCTGCGCCTCGTTCATGAAGTGGGTGGAGATAAAAATCGTGACTTCGTCCTTGCGGGAAAGTTCGATCAGCAACGCCCAGAAATTATCACGCGCCACCGGATCGACGCCGGAGGTCGGCTCGTCAAGGATCAGTATTTCCGGTTCGTGGATCACGGCGACGGCGAGGGAAAGCCGCTGGCGCACGCCGAGCGGCAAGTCGCCCGATGAGGCGTCCTTGTATCTGGAAAGATCGAATCGGTCATAGAGCCACGCGATCCGTTTGTCCGCTTTATCCCTGGGAAGCTGAAAAAGGCGGGCGTGGAGCTGCATGTTCTGGTCCACGGTCAGTTCGCCGTAAAGCGAAAAATTCTGTGACATATAACCGATGCGCTTGCGGTTTGCCATGTCGCCGGGAACAAGGGTTTCACCGAACAGGGAAGATTCCCCTTCGCTGACGGGGAGAAGGCCGGTGAGCATTTTCATGGTCGTGGTTTTGCCGCAACCGTTGGAGCCGAGAAAGCCGAAGATTTCTCCGCGGGGGATTTCAAAACTGACATGATCGACGGCGGTGAAGTCTCCAAACCGCCGTGTCAGGTTCTTTGCGGAGATGGCGATTTCCTTATCCGACAGATTGCGCACCGTGATTTCGGGAATTTCATGACCGCTGCGGCGTTCTTCGGGAAGGAAGGCGATGAAGGCCTTTTCAAGATCTTCGCAGCCGCTTTTTGATTTCAGTTCATCCGGCGTTCCGGAGGCGATGACTTTCCCGTTATTCATCATGACAACGATATCGAAATCGTCGGCTTCTTCCATGTAGGAGGTCGCTACGATGACGGTGATATCTTTTTGTTCGGCGCGAATATTGTCGATCAAGGCCCAGAATTGTTTGCGTGACAAGGGATCGACGCCGGTGGTCGGTTCGTCAAGAATAAGCAGTTCCGGGTCGTGGATCAGCGCGCAGCACAGTCCGAGTTTTTGTTTCATGCCGCCGGAGAGTTTTCCGGCGGGCCTGTCAAGAAACGCCAGCAGCCCCGTCGCGCGGGTGAGCATTTCAATACGGCGGTCGCGTTCTTTTTTATCATGGCCGTAAAGCCGCCCGAAAAATTCGAGGTTTTCACGGATGCTCAATTCCGGATAAAGGTTTTTGCCGAGGCCCTGCGGCATATAGGCGGCGCGTTGCTGCAACATGGCCCGCACCGTCTTTTTGCGCACATCGCCATCAAAAATAACGAGTTCCCCGTCTTGAATTTTTTTGGCGCCCGCGATTAACCCAAGCAAAGTCGACTTTCCAACCCCGTCCGGGCCGATGACGGCAACACTGGCGCCTTTTTCGATATGAATCGTCACATCGTCCAGGGCTGTCTGCCTGCCATAGATCTGGCGTATGTTGTCGGCGCGGACCAGCATGATTATGGTTGGGCCTCAATATCCTGCAGCAACGCGGGATCGACTTTCAGATTGGCCGGCCAGTCCCGGTCCTGATCGACTCGCAAATACGCGATTCCGGGCAGGCCGGTTTTGACTTTGTCGATATATTTGGAAAGAAGAGAGGGTGGTATTCTGATCTTGACGCGAAAGGTCAGTTTTTCACGTTCGGTTCGTGTTTCCACCTGACGAGGCGTGAATTGCGCTTCGGGCGAGATATAGGAAATATAGGCCGGAATGGCGGTATCGGGCATGGCATCAAGGACGATGCGCGCCTCTTGTTTCAATTGCAATTTTCCGACTGTTTCCGTGGGCAGGAAGATCGTCATGTACACGTCCGTGAGATCAAGAAGCGTGACCGCCTTGCCGCCGGCGCTCATGACTTCGCCGGGTTCGACCAGCTTGTAAAGCACCCGGCCCGCCCTGGAGGCCTTAAGATGCTGATCGGTCAGAAGGTCTTCCAGGCGTGCAACTTCCGCCTCCGCCACTTCAATGCCTTCTTCCGCACTCGAAAGATTTTGCCGGGCGGCGGATAACTGGGCTTCGGCGGCCTGCTTGGCGTTGAAGGCCTGATCACGGCGGCTTTCCGACACGGCTTTCTCACGGGCGAGGGAATCGGCGCGCGTGAATTCCTTGTCTGCCAGTATCAAGGCGGATTCAGCCTGCGCGACAGAAGATGCAGCTGCGTCTTTTTGTTGAACACGGGCGCGGACATTGGCTTTTGCCCCGGTGACGGAGGCGGCAAGATCGGTCAGATCCAGCTCGGCAACGATATCACCGGCTTCAACCATCTGGCCTTCCTCGACAGGAACGGATAGGACGCGCCCGCCGTGACGCGTTGCGATGTCGATACTTTGCGCTTCGATCCGGCCATTGCCATAGGCGATGCCACCAAGATCCGCACCTTGTTTTAGATGAAAATAATAATAACCGCCGCCCAGGGCGATCAACGTAACGAAGATGGTCAGAAGCAGCTTTTTTGTCATGGTAGAAATCCTTATATTTAAGCCGGCGGTTTTGAAACCGGGAAGAAGAATATATCAAGGTAATCGGCAACGTCTTTTTCTATATCCAGCCTATCGGGATGCTTGAAAAATTCAGTCAACAGGCCTGTCGTGTAGAACAGCAATGCTTCCGCCATCTTTTCCGGCTCTTTGAGAAGGCCAATTCCACACTTTTCCATGTTGGAGAAATACGTCACGAAAAGGTCATGGACTTCATCGCGATAATGAGTGTGCTTTTCTATGATGTAGGAAAATTCCTCCGTATATTCACATTTCAACATCGCGATTGACAGGCGGCGCGTTAGTCCGGGGCTGCGTACAATTGTCAGAATCGTATCAATCGTCGCTTTGCGAAGCTGCTCGAAGCTGGGCTTTGGCGCCTCTATCAGGGTGGAACGAAAAATATCGATCACATGTATGATGGCGCTGTCTATCACATGCTCCAGAAGCATATCTTTATTTTTAAAATGCCCGTAGATAGCGCCCCTCGTCACATTCGCCTTCTCGGCGATTTGTTCAAGAGAGGTCAGGGCTGTGCCTTTTTCAAAAAAGACATGCTCCGCCGCCGCCAGGATTTTCTGTCTAGTGACAAGACCTTGTTCTTTCTTTTTGTGCATCACGATATTGCTTTTCGCCGTCCGTGTGATAATATCTGTATCCATTCATGAATGAATAAACATTTTTTGTTGTTTGTCAACGGGGAAGGGTTGCCGGGTATGGCAATAAACAAGACAGGAATTTATGCGCTGCCGGCAGTTCTTTTATGCGGCGTTCTGACAGCCTGCTCGCTTGCGCCGGACATGCGTAAACCGGAAACGAGCCTGCCTCAGAACTGGCAATTATCGGGGCCGTCTGCCGTAGAGCAGGATGGCCCGTGGTGGGCGGCCTATGATGATGAAAAGCTGTCCGCTCTTGTCGCCGAGGCTTTGGCCTATAACAGCGATATCCAGTTGGCGGCGGCGCGTGTCGATGAAGCGCGTGCGATCGCGGGAAGCGCCAGGGCCAGCCGGATGCCCAATATTACAGCCGGGGGCGGCGCTTCGCGCAGCGACCTCAATTTAGAAGGGTTGCCATCCGGCGGGCCGTCGGACAGTTTTATTTTGGGCGGCTTGCTTTCCTTCGAGGTTGATCTGTGGGGCCGTCTTGCCAATGCCGACAAGGCGGCGCGGCAGCAATTGCTGGCTGAAGAAGCCAGTGCGCGCGCTGTCGCGCTTGGCATTACGGCGGAAACAATTGCCAATTACTTTGCGGTTTCTGCCCTGAATGAGCAGATTGATATAACGCAAAAAACGATTCGAACCCGTAAAAATGCCTATGATCTTGAGAGAAAACGACTCGATCAGGGAGATACGGATTCCTTGATTGTCCGTCAGGCGGAATCCCAGATGGTTGCAGCGCAGGCACGGTTGCCTGCATTGGAGCAGCAGCGTGAACAGAGGCTTTCGGCCCTTTCCGTTCTTTTGGGAAAAACGCCGAAAGATATCATGGAATCCCGGACTTTCAGCGGTTCGGACAAGACGATCCTGCCGGATCTGCCACCCTTGCCGCAAAAAGATGCCAGCGACGTCGTTATTGCGCGGCCTGACATCATGGCGGCGGAACATGTCCTGAGCGCGGCGAACGCCAATATTGGCGTGGCGCGGGCGGCTTATCTGCCCCGTCTATCCGTTTCCGGCTTGCTGGGGGTTGCCTCGGGCGATCTGGATAGTCTGCTGGAAAGCGGATCAAAGAGCTGGAGTTTCGGCGCGAATGCGACCGCGCCCCTTCTTGACTTTGGCCGCGCCCGCGCGCAGGTCGAGGCCGCAACGGCGCGGGAGAAGCAGGCTTATATAGGTTACGAAAAAACCGTTCGCGTGGCATTTCGTGAAATCAAGGATGCCCTGACCGCGCGGGAAAAGACGCAGGAGCAAGTCCGTACCCTGGAAAAACAAGTCAGCGTGTTGGGTGAAGCGGCAAGATTGGCGCGCAAACGGTTTGATGCCGGCTATTCCAGCTATATGGATGTTCTGGATGCCGAGCGCAGCCTGTTCGACGCGGAAATATCCCTGATCGAGGCGAAGCGTCAGTTGCTTCAATCCAGCGTTGATCTGAACAAATCTTTAGGAGGACAATTATAGTGGGATGGATCGCAAGAGGGATGTTGCTTATAGGAGGTGTGATTGCCAGCTGGTTCATCGCACCCGATGCCAATAATTTTCACTTTATCAGCTTTGTCGCGGCGATGCTGCTATTTGTCGTTTTTGTTGCGTTGGCTGCGTTTTGGCCGAACATTTGGCTACGGATTAAAGCTCTGCTGAGAGCAAAAAAACATCATTAGGTGATGGAGGAGGCTATGATGGAAGATGTAGTTAACCATTCCTTTACCCAGATTGCCGATGAAATCGACCGGCTATTTCAGGCGAAATTATCCCGTCTTACGTTCGGCCTGACGCCGGCGGGAATGACCGAGGTGTATGTGTCATGGCTGGCGCATCTTGCGCTGTGTCCGGGGCGGATGGCGGCTTTGGCCTGCTTCCCCTTGCACAATGCGAAGATGCAGGCGCGTGAGGCGATAGACTCTTCAAAACCGCCGACACCGCCCGATCCGCGTTTCAAGTCCGAAGACTGGTCAAACTATCCATGGAAATCCTATGTCGATATGTTTCACGGATGCGAGGAATTCTGGGATCTTGCGACCAAGAACATTCCCGGCCTCTCGCCGCAATATGAACGGGCGATCTCTTTTTCGGCGCGGCAGATGCTGGATGCGATATCCCCCGCAAATTCCCTTCTGACCAATCCGGAAATCCTGTTTGAAACGATCAGGCGCGGTGGCGCGAATCTGGCCGATGGCGCGGTGAACGCGTTCGAGGATTTCGCCCGCAACAAAGCAGGCGAACCGGCGGCGGGCATGGAAGATTTCAAGGTTGGCGAAAAAGTGGCGACCGCCAAGGGCAAGGTCGTGTTCCGCAATGACCTGATCGAGTTGATCCAGTACGACCCTGTTACAAGCGATGTCTATAAAGAGCCGATTTTGATCCTGCCGGCCTGGATCATGAAATATTATATTCTTGATTTGTCGCCACATAATTCAATGGTCAAATGGCTTGTCGAGCAAGGACATACCGTTTTTATCGTGTCATGGAAAAATCCGGGGGCCGAGGCCCGCAACCGGGGCATGGACGATTATATCCGCGACGGGGCACTGGCAGCCATTGACGCTGTGTCCTCTATTACGGATAACGCGAAAATCCATCTGACAGGTTATTGCCTCGGCGGTACGCTGGCCATGATTACGGCGGCGCTTATGGCGCATGATAACGATGATCGCCTGAAAAGTCTTTCGCTTCTTGCCGCGCAGGGCGATTTTACCGAAGCGGGCGAGATGATGATCTTCGTAACGCCGAGTGAAGTCGCCTATCTTGAAAATATGATGTGGGCGCAAGGCTATCTGGATACCAAGCAGATGGCGGGCGCGTTCCAGATGCTGCGCTCCTATGACATGATCTGGTCGCGCCTGGTCAAGGAATATATGATGGGACAGCGTTCACGGCCTTTCGACATCATGGCGTGGAACGCGGATGCGACGCGGATGCCCTATAAGATGCACAGCGAATATCTGGAACGCCTGTATCTGAACAACGAATTTTCGAATGGGCATTACACAGCCCTTGGGAAAACAATCGCACCGGAAAATATTAACCTTTCCGTATTTGCCGTCGGAACGGAAAAAGATCACGTCGCCCCGTGGAAGTCCGTTTACAAGATCCATCTGATGGCCAGTGGAGATATTACCTTTGTCCTGACGGTCGGCGGTCACAATGCCGGCATCGTCAGCGAACCTGGCCATGAACGGCGCAGCTTTAAGATTGCGGAGAAAGAGGCGGGGGAACCCTATAAATCCCCCGACCAGTGGGAACAGACCGCAAAACGGCAGGAAGGCTCCTGGTGGCTGGCATGGGGGAAATGGCTGCAGGGTCAAAGCGTAAAAACAAAAATCCCTGCGCCCAAAAAAGCCGGAAACGGGGAATATAAGGTTCTGGGTGAAGCGCCCGGCACATATGTGCATAAAACCTAGGAAAGAACATGGGAACGCAAGAAAAAGATCATTATCAAGATGTGGTGGATGCCTGCAGAAAGCTTGGCAGAATCAAGGTTGCCGTTGTCCATCCGGTTCAGGCCAATGTGATTGAAGCCGTCATAGAGGCGATGGAAGAGGGGCTGATAGACCCCGTTCTGGTGGGGCCGGAAGAAAGGATTGCAGCAGCTTGTAAAGAAGCAGGTGTTGAGAGCAAACGGTTTTCTGTTATCAATACGGAACATAGTCATGAAGCCGCCGCAAAAGCGGTCTGTTTAGCCGTATCGGGCGAAATAGATGCTATTATGAAGGGATCGCTTCACACCGACGAGCTTCTGGGGGCGATTATTTCTTCTGCGTCAGGCTTGCGTACCGAGCGCCGTATCTCGCATGCCTATATCATGAATGTGCCTACGTACCACAAACCGTTTTTTATTACGGACGCGGCGATCAATATTGCGCCGACATTGGAAGAAAAGGCGGATATTTGCCGCAATTCCATTGATCTGTGGCATGTCCTGTTTGGCGCGGATAAAAAACCAAAAGTCGCTATTTTATCCGCTGTTGAAACCGTCACCAGCCGTATGCCGTCAACGATTGATGCAGCGGCTTTATGCAAGATGGCTGACAGGGGGCAGATCAAGGGGGGCGATCTGGACGGCCCGCTGGCCTTTGATAACGCCTTCAGCGGGGAGGCCGCCAGGGATAAGGGGATAGTGTCAAGCGTGGCGGGCGATGCCGATATTCTGGTGGTTCCGAATATCGAGTCCGGAAACGCCTTGGCCAAGCAGCTTATCTTTCTCGGGAAAGCCGATGCCGCCGGAATTGTTCTGGGGGCGCGTGTTCCCGTTATTTTGACCAGCCGGGCCGATAGCACAAGGACGAGGCTGCTTTCCTGTTGCGTGGCCATCGCCCTGTCCGTTGCCCGCAAAAGTGGAAAAATTAAATAAGGAGAAAATGCATGACACTTTATTCAACCAGAGTTACCGCCATTGGCGGGCGTCACGGGACTGTCCGCAGCGAGGATGGCTTGCTTGCGCTCGATCTTGCCATTCCGAAAGAGATGGGTGGAAAGGGCGGGGCTACAAATCCGGAACAATTATTTGCAGCCGGTTATGCCGCCTGCTTTGAAAATGCCGTGATACACATCACGCGTAACAAGGAACATAAAGTCGCGGATGATGCCATCCGGGTTGTAGCGACTATCTCGATGGCGCAGAACGAGGCAGGCGGATTTAGCCTTTCCGTTGCGCTCGATGTTACGATCTACGGCCTGCCGCAACAGGAAGCTGAAAAGATCGTGGAAGAAGCGCATAAAGTTTGTCCTTACTCCAATGCCGTGCGGAACAATGTTCCTGTTGTTTTAACAGTATCTGTCGATGCTTAATAAAGGAGCTGCAAATCCGTGAATATGCTGCTGGTCGTCAATACCGGGTCTTCGAGCGTCAAATTTCGTTTGTTTGGCCTGGCTTTGGATTTGCCGCTGATCGCAGGCGGCAAGGTCACGGATATTGGCGTGAATGCTGTTTTCAAGGCAAAGAAGGAAGGCGGAGCGGACATAAAAGAAAATCTTGCCGCAAAAACAACGCATGAATCCGCTCTCGCCGTTATCCTGTCATGGCTTGATAAAAACGATCTGGGCACCGGCGGGATTACGGCCGCGGCCCACCGCATTGTGCATGGCGGAACGCGCTATGACGGGCCTGTTCTGCTTGATGACCCGGCCCTGTTTTATTTGCGGGGGCTGAACAATCTGGCCCCCCTGCACCAGCCGCACAATCTGGCCGGGGTCGATATTCTGGCCGATAAGATGCCGGGCATTCCACAATATGGTTGTTTTGACACGGCCTTCCACACAAGGCACGATCCCTTGTTCCGTGAATTTGCCTTGCCGGAAACCATCCGGAGCAAGGGTGTCCGGCGCTACGGATTTCACGGTCTGTCTTATGACTGGATCGTGCATAGTCTAAAAAAAGATCACCCGCATCTTTTGCAAAAACGCATCGTGGCGGCGCATCTGGGCAACGGTTCCAGCCTGTGCGCGATCAGGAACGGACAGAGTGTCGACACCACGATGGGTATGACCGCTCTGGACGGACTCCCGATGGGAACGCGGTGCGGCGCGCTGGATGCGGGCGCGGTTCTCTACATGATCCGGGACATGGGGCTGGGCGTTGATGATGTGGAACGGGTTCTCTATGAAGAGTCCGGCCTGAAAGGTCTTTCCGGATTGACCAACGATGCCAAAACCCTGTCGGAAAGCGATAACCCCAAAGCCGCCTTTGCGCTGTCCTATTATGCCTTGAAGGCCGCGCAGCATATAGCATCCATGAGCGTATCGATCGGCGGGATCGATGCTTTGATCTTTACAGGCGGGATTGGCGAGAACGCGGCGGATGTGCGCGATGCTATCTTGTCTCATTTGTCTTTCCTGCCTGCTTTTGAGCATCACATCATTCCAGCCAATGAGGAACGGTCAATGGCGATGGAAGTTCTGGAAGCATTCAAAAAAAGAAATAAATCGTAGATTTTCCATCCCAACAACTTGCCCATAAAAAGGAACCCTGCTCATGTCCGATTCTATTGTTATTGTCTCTGCGAAACGCACCGCGATTGGTGCTTTTAACGGATCTTTTGCCAATGTTCCTGCGTCAGATTTAGGAGCCGCTGTGATTCAAGCGGTTTTAGAAGATGCCGGTGTTGAGGGAAAAGAAGTCAGTGATGTGGTTATGGGGAATGTTCTAACTGCTGGGCAAGGTCAAAACCCGGCTCGTGTTGCAGCGATTCGTGCTGGTATCCCGCAAGAGAAAACGGCCATCACGATTAATCAGGTTTGCGGTTCGGGATTAAGGGCGGTAGCTCTGGGTGCCCAGTCTATTTTGTGTGGCGATACCGATATTGTTGTCGCGGGCGGCCAAGAGAGTATGAGCATGTCCCCTCATGCCGCATATTTGCGCTCCGGCATCAAGATGGGGGACGGCACGTTCGTCGATACGATGATCAAGGATGGGCTATGGGACGTATTCAACGATTACCACATGGGGATCACGGCAGAAAATATCGCGGAGACATTCGGTATTAGCCGTGAGGTGCAGGATTCTTTTGCTGCCTCATCGCAACAAAAAGCCGAGGCTGCGATCAAGGCCGGAAAATTCAAGGCTGAAATCTTTCCGTTCGTTGTTAAAGGCCGCAAAGAAGATGTCACGGTCGATCAGGATGAATTCCCGCGCGCCGGTGTGACCGCCGAAGCTCTGGCTAAACTACGCCCGGCCTTCAAGAAAGAGGGTACGGTTACAGCGGGGAACGCATCGGGAATCAATGATGGCGCGGCGGCCGTTTTGTTGATGCGCGAAAGCGAGGCGCAAAAACGCGGGCTTAAACCATTTGCCCGCATCAAGAGCTGGGCAACAGCCGGGGTCGATCCGTCCCTTATGGGGATGGGGCCTATTCCCGCCGTCAGAAAGGCTCTGGAAAAATCGGGATGGACAATTGGAGATCTCGACCTGATCGAAGCCAATGAAGCGTTTGCCGCACAAGCGTGTTGTGTGGGCAATGAGCTGGGTTTTGATGAAAGCAAGCTGAACGTCAACGGCGGCGCCATTGCGTTGGGCCATCCGATCGGCGCTTCCGGATGTCGGGTTCTTGTGACGTTGCTCCATGAACTGGCGCGCCGTGGTGGGACAAAGGGACTGGCCACACTTTGCATTGGCGGCGGTATGGGAATTGCCTTATGCGTGGAGCGAGATGAAGCTGGTTCATGGAAAAAAGTGGCATAAAACGGATTTTAGAAAACGCAGGGGAAAAGGGTATGAGTATAAAAAAAGTCGCTGTTGTTACAGGCGGAACGCGTGGTATCGGGTTGGAAATTACCAGAGGACTAGCGGCGGAGGGGTATGGTATTGCGGCTGTGTATCACGGCAATGATGATGCCGCCAAAGCTTGTGAACTGCAGACTGGCGCTCGTGCGTTTAAATTCGATGTATCAGATTTTGATGCCTGTCAAAAGGGCTTGTCCGATATAGAGGCTGCAATAGGTACAGTCAGTGTCCTTGTAAACAATGCAGGAATTACGCGTGATGGTATGTTGCATAAAATGACCGTCGATCAGTGGTATGCGGTGCTAGAAACGAATCTGGGATCTTGCTTCAACATGAGCCGTGCGGTTATCACAGGAATGCGTGAGCGTAACTTCGGGCGGATTATCAATATAAGCTCCATCAATGGGCAGAAGGGTCAATTCGGCCAGACGAATTACTCAGCGGCCAAGGCTGGCATGATCGGTTTTACCAAGGCCTTGGCCTTGGAAAGCGCAGCTAAGGGGATTACGGTCAATGCCATTTGCCCGGGTTATATAGCAACCGATATGACATTGGCCATGAAGCAGGAAGTTCTGGACTCTATTATCCGCCAGATCCCGGCGGCCCGTATGGGTACACCGCACGAGATTGCAGATATCGTTATCTTTCTTGCTTCCGAAAGGTCAGGGTTTATCAATGGAGCAACGCTCACGGCAAATGGCGGACAATATATGGTCTGATGATTGTTTCAAACTTAACAGTAATTGCACTACTACAAATTATGGAGAAAAAATGAAAGCACTTGTTTATCACGGCGACCACAAAATTACGTTGGAGGAAAAACCGAAACCAACAATTCTGAAGCCCACGGATGCGATCGTCAAAGTCGTGAAGACGACGATATGCGGTACTGATCTGGGCATCTACAAAGGAAAAAATCCAGAGGTGGCCGATGGCCGCATCCTGGGACATGAAGGCTTAGGGATTATCGAAGAGGTTGGAGAAAGCGTTACGCAGTTTAAAAAAGGCGATAAGGTCCTGATTTCCTGTGTAACGTCTTGCGGGACGTGCGATTACTGCAAAAAGCAACTATATGCGCATTGCCGGGACGGCGGCTGGATTTTAGGATACATGATTGACGGGGTTCAGGCCGAGTATGTCCGTATTCCCCATGCCGCCAACAGCCTTTATAAAATTCCCGAAGGCCTTGACGATGAAATAGCCGTATTGCTCAGCGATATCCTTCCGACAGGCCATGAAATCGGGGTGCAATACGGGAACGTCAAGCCGGGGGATGCCATCGCCATCGTCGGGGCGGGGCCTGTCGGCATGGCTGTTCTCCTGACGGCCCAGTTTTACTCTCCGTCCATTATTATCATGGTTGACATGGACGAAAACAGGCTGGCCCTTGCAAAAGAGCTGGGCGCAACGCACACAATAAACTCCGCTACGGAAAGCGTCATTGACGCTGTTCAAAAAATTGCCGGGGAAGGGGTCGATGTCGCGATCGAGGCCGTTGGCATCCCAGCGACATGGGATATCTGCCAGCACATCGTGAAACCAGGCGCCCATATCGCCAATGTCGGCGTGCATGGCGTCAAGGTTGATTTTGAACTGCAAAAACTTTGGATCAAAAATCTGACCATTACGACGGGTCTTGTGAACACGAACACCACGCCCATGCTGATCAAAGCCGCAACGTCGAATAAATTGGAATTGAACAAGCTGATAACCCACCATTTCAAACTGGACGAGATTGAACATGCTTATCAGGTCTTTCTCAACGGCGCGAAAGAAAAGGCGATGAAAATAATTATATCCAACGAATAGAGGACAAATATCGTTTAACGGCGATGGTTCGCACACAGGAAAGCCCCAACCCTGTGCGCAATGCATGAAACGGGGAACAGCAAAAGGAAAATAAAGATGACTAAAATCACGAAAGAAAATCTAAAAGCGTATGCCGATGAACTCGCTCAACTGCATGACGAGATAAAACTTAAGATTCATCTCGGTGCAAAAGAGGCTCAGGATGAATGGCATGAAATAGAAGAAAAATGGAAGAAATTTGTATCCGATGCCAAGAGTTCAGAACAAAAACTGGAAAGTTTTGCAAAGGATGCGGAACTCTCAGAAAGCGGCAAAGATATTATATCTGCGCTGGAACTTGTTGGTTCAGAACTTAAAACCGCGTATCAGCGTATTCGTAAAGCGCTTTAATATTATACCCCCTCTGGGAGAAACGCATTTATTGATATTCGATGCGTTTCCCTCCCGGCCTGTTTCTTTTTTAGGGATTTGAGTTATGGCGTCTGTTCTGTTTGAGCTTCTGCAATTTATCGGTTTGGGTCTGACCATGATCCTGCCTTTGGCCAATCCCATTACCACGGGGGTGGTAACAGCTTCGTACAAATTGCAACGCTTACAGGCGTAAAACCACAGGTATGACCGATGAGGCCGCACTTGTGACATCAGGACATTTGATTGTTTAACGATCAGCAATAGAGCTAACAAAAGGGCGCTGAAAAGCGCCCTTTTTTTGGGGAGGGCTGTTCTGGTCCGTCGGTAGCTTGGTTTGCTCCCGTTGCTCCGTTAAACGCCGAACTCATTTTCGAGGATTTTTCTTCCGGCTCGGCGTGTCCGGCGTTTTTAAATTGATTTGAGAATTCATTTTTTTATTTTGGTGTTCTTGAACCTTCAAAGCTGTATGGCTCGGCTCTCACATCAGG
>JAPJRC010000022.1 GCA_030824805.1 Micavibrio sp. | reverse complement strand
GGGATAAAAAATGTCTGACAAGAATTTCGATGTGGTTGTTATCGGCGGCGGTCCGGGCGGATACGTGGCGGCGATACGCGCGGCGCAATTGGGGCTGAAGGCTGCTGTTGTCGAAGCGAACCATCTGGGCGGTATCTGCCTGAACTGGGGATGCATTCCGACCAAGGCGCTGCTCCGTTCTTCGGAAATATTCCATCTGGCCAAACACGCCGAACAATTCGGCATCACGATCAAGGATGTTTCTTTTGACGTGAAGAAAATCGTCGAGCGTTCGCGCGGCGTGGCCAAGCAGCTCTCGGGCGGTATCGGTCACCTGCTGAAAAAGAACAAGGTGGCTGTGTTCGATGCGTACGGCAAGCTGGCCGGCAAAGGCAAGATCACGCTTGAAAAAGACGGCAAGAAATTCGACGAGATTACGGGCAAGCACATCATTATCGCCACGGGCGCACGTGCGCGCGTTCTGCCGGGGCTGGAGCCGGACGGCAAGCTGATCTGGACATACCGCGAAGCGATGGTGCCGGATATGATGCCGAAATCCCTCGTGGTTGTGGGTTCGGGTGCTATCGGTATCGAATTCGCATCCTTCTACCGCACGCTTGGCGCGGAAGTGACCGTCATAGAGATGATGGACCGCGTAATGCCCGTGGAAGATGAAGAGATTTCCGCCATGGCGCGCAAGGCGTTTGAGAAGCAGGGCATGAAAATCCTCACCGGTGCCGTGACCAAGAAGCTCGAAAAAGGCTCAAACAACGTTACCGTGCATGTCGAAGTCGGCGGTAAGGTAGAGAAGATCGTAGCCGACCGCGTTATCATGGCGGTGGGTATTTCTGCGAACACGGACAATATCGGCCTTGAAAGCATGCCGGGTGTGAAGCTGGATCGCGGCCATATCGTTGTGGACGAATATCTGCGCACGGGTGAGCCGGGCGTATACGCCATCGGCGATTGTGTTGGCGCGCCGTGGCTTGCGCACAAGGCTTCGCACGAAGGTATTATCTGCGTCGAGAAAATCGCGGGCCAGAAAGACGTACATCCTATGATCAAGGAAAACATTCCGGGATGCACATACTGCCATCCGCAGGTTGCGTCTGTCGGTTTGACGGAGCGTGCGTGCAAGGAAAAGGGCCTGAACGTAAAGATCGGCAAATTCCCGTTCATAGGGAACGGCAAGGCGATTGCGCTTGGCGAGCCGGAAGGTCTTGTCAAAACGATCTTCGATGCCAAGACGGGTGAACTGCTCGGCGCGCATATGATCGGTGCGGAAGTAACGGAAATGATTCAAGGCTATGTGATTGGCAAGACGGCCGAACTCACGGAAGCCGAATTCATGCACACTGTGTTCGCGCACCCGACATTGTCCGAGATGATGCATGAGAGTGTTCTGAGCGCGTACAACAAGGCAATCCACTTCTAGGACCACATGACAAAAGAGCTGCTGATCACCTTATTGTTGATCGCCGCTCTTTTTGCGGTGGTGAAATGGTGGCCCTATAAAGCCGAAGAGACAGGTCCGCCGCCCGATGCGACGTTGAATGTGCGGACACTTCCCGAAGCGCCTATTGAAAAGGATATTTGAGATGGGTTTCCGTTTTAGAAAACAGCTCGGCATATTTAAAGGAGCGAAGCTGAACATCACCAAGAAGGGGATATCGTCGCTTTCGCTCGGCAAGAAGGGTGCGACCATCAATGTCGGCAAACAGGGCGCAAGCCAGACTATCGGCATTCCCGGCACGGGCCTGAGTTACCGCACCGACAAGAAAACGCCGCCCTGGCTTATCGCGCTCATTCTTATCGCCATTGTCGTCATCCTCGTTTTTGGAATCGAGTTCTAACATGCCCTGGATCGCCTATGTCATTGTCTGTGTCGTGGGCGTTGCCGCGTACAATGTTTCGATGAAGGTTGCGGGCGACCATATCAACCCGTTTGTGTTTACCGTTGGCCTCACTGCCATCGCGTTCGTGGGCCATATTTTGTGTCTGCTGCTTTACAAATTTCATCTGGGCGAGAGCGTAACGTTTCAGGTCGACCGCGCAGGCGTTTACATGGCCATCATCGCCGGCGTTGCGGTGGTCGCCATTGATCTTTGCATGTTCTTTGCGATCAAGACGGGGGGAGTGGTGGCGACCAACCTGCTTTTCACGGTCGGCGCAATGCTCCTGACCGCGCTTGCGGGATTCTTGATTTTCAAGGAGCCGCTTTCTGCCATGACAATCGCCGGGCTTTGCCTTGGCGTAATTTCGATAGCCATGATTACGAAGGGCTAAAGCCTTATCAGGCTGCTCCACGGCTTTCTTTAGAATCTGCTTAACTAATTGTTTTGTAAGAATGTTTCAGAAGTGCGCAATATTATTTTTGCGCGATGCAGCAAGAGTGTGCTATATATTAGTACATAAAATTATAAGACGGAGTGTGTGATGACGAACAACAATGTGGTGCAATTCCAGGAAATTCTGGCCAAAGCCAAGGAATGCGAAGTGACGCAGGCCGATATTATGAGCGATGCGGAATTGGCAAAAATCGACCTATGCTGGAACAATCTGGCCATGGAAGCCGAAATGCAATCCAAGTTCATCAAGCATGAGCGCGCGGTGGCGAAATTTGCGAAAAAGGCAGCCTAAATAACCACGCATGTGGGCAGGGATCTAAAACCCTTGCCTTTTTAAAGCGGTTATATTAGTTTTCATAACTGTTATGAAAGATGTATCCGATAATATTCAGTTCGCGAACGCGGCCTCGCCAAAGGCTGGTTTCCTGCAGGCCTTTTTAGACGCGACGGAAGAAGTGCCCGGCAAACCCGAAGCCCGCCAGCGCGGCAGCGTCCAAATTGAATTGATAAGCGAAGACGACGATCTGCGGCTCAGCGGAACGGAAGTTTATCTCAACAGCATCAAGGCGAATGAAATAAAAAAAGGCGCAGGCACGGAAGCCATGCAGTTCCTGAGCAAGCTGGCGGATACGTTCAATGTCGATATCGTCCTGCACGCCATGGGCATGGACGATGACAGCCCTTCGGATTACAAGCTGGTCCAATTTTACAAAGGGTTCGGCTTTTTCAAGGTGGGCAGCAACAACATGATGTCGCGCAGCCCGGAAGCACCGTAAACGTCCCTGATCATGAAACCAAAAGACCAATTGCTTCAGGCGTTTGCCGATGCCGCTGAAAGCAGCCATGGCGGTGTTTACCGTCTAGCGGATGTAACGGTTACGGTCGGCTCCGGTGAGGGCACGCCGTTCGATTTCGGGGATGACGCGGTTTATCTGACGGGCATACGCGCCGGGGAAACGGGCCGTGGAAAAGGCGGGCATGCGATACAAGTTTTGACCACACTGGCGGACCGATACAAGGTGGCAATCGTTCTTCATGCCGTAGGACATAAGGACGGCCCGCCTCTGGTCAAGCTCGAGCGGTTCTTTCAGGAGCACGGGTTTAAAAATACAGGGCCAAACAGGGAGATGACCCGTGAGCCCGGACCGGCTAAGGATGCTGCGCCGCCGCAGCCTTAACCCCACTAAAAACCTTTACTATTCCGGCCCTTAAACCTATCTTGAGGCCATGACATACAATCCCGATCTTCTGGACCGCAAAAAGCGCCATCCTGAAAAGCAAAAGAACGCTGACCGCCCGATGGGGAAAAAGCCGGACTGGATCCGTGTGAAGGCCCCGCAAGGCAAAGTCTATTCAGAGACTCTCGCCACCGTTAAGGGGCTGAAGCTCACGACCGTTTGCGAAGAAGCGGGATGCCCGAACATCGGCGAATGCTGGGACAAGAAACACGCTACCTTCATGATCATGGGCGAGGTTTGCACGCGCGCCTGTTCGTTCTGCAATGTTGCAACCGGAAAGCCGAACGAGCTGGACAAATATGAACCGCTGCGTGTGGGCGTAGCCGTTGAGCAGATGGCATTGAGCCACGTTGTGGTAACGTCTGTTGACCGCGACGATCTGGAAGATTCCGGTGCTGACCACTTCGTGAAAACGATTTCCGCGATCCGTTTCAAATCCCCGAACACGACGATTGAAATTTTGCCCGGCGATTTCCGCGGCAATATCCAGGATATCGATGCGGTTATCCGTGCGCGTCCCGATGTGTTCAACCACAATCTTGAAACCGTGCCGCGCCTGTACCCGACGATCCGCCCCGGTGCGCGTTATTTCCGCTCGCTCCGTTTGCTTGAGCGTGTAAAGGAAGTAGATCCGATGATGTTCACCAAATCTGGCCTTATGGTCGGTCTTGGCGAGACAAAGGAAGAGATCGCGCAGGTGATGGACGACATGCGCGCCGCCGACATCGATTTCATCACAATCGGCCAATATCTGCAGCCAACGCCGAAGCATGCGCCCGTCATCCATTTCTGGACCCCGGAAGAGTTCGAGGGGCTGGAAAAGATGGCGCGCGCCAAAGGATTCCTGATGGTGTCCGCAACGCCGCTCACACGTTCGTCCTATCACGCAGGCGATGACTTTGCCCGCCTGAAAAAGGCGCGTGAGGAAAAGCTTTTGAAACAGGCCGCCGAGTAGGGCGGCCTTTCTCATGCTCAAGCATATCGAACAAAAAAAACTTCCCTATAGCGCCGAACAGATGTTCGATCTGGTGGCCGATGTTGCGAGCTATCAGGAATTCGCGCCGTGGTGTGTGGCAAGCCGCATCAACAAGCGTGAAAGCGAAAATGTTTTTTATGCCGATCTCGTGGTCGGTTATAAAATGTTCCGTGAACGTTTTACATCCAAGGTCATTCTTGACCGGCCGCGCCGCATTCATATCGAATATATGAAGGGGCCGCTCAAAAATCTGAGGAACAACTGGGAGTTTATCCCGGCGGAAGACGGCGGATGTATAATCGATTTCTCGGTGGAGTTCGAATTCGGGAATGTAGCCTTACAGGCTCTGGCCAATATGTTTTTCAACGAAGTTGTAAAACGCATGGTCGGCGCGTTCGAAGCTAGAGCCGTACAGCTATATGGTTCTAAGCGGCGCTAGTTCCCAGACGTTCAATCAACAATTCCAAAGCTTTCTCAACCGTGGCCTGACGAATACTTGTGCGGTCGCCGTCGAAATTGTTTTTGATGGCTTCCGGATCCTTGTTGTGCTGGGCGATGCCGATATACACAAGACCAACGGGCTTTTCGTCTGTGCCGCCGCTTGGACCCGCAATGCCCGTAACCGATAGCGCGATATCAGCGTGGGAATTCTTGAGCGCGCCTTGCGCCATTTCTATGGCAGTCTGCGCAGAGACCGCGCCGTATGTTTCAATGGTCGCCGATCCGACGCCGAGTTCTTCGATCTTCGATTCATTGGAATAGGTGACATAGCCGCGTTCGAATAGGGAGCTCGATCCAGAGCGGTCTGTCATGGCCGCGGCGATCATCCCGCCCGTGCAGGATTCCGCCGTTACCAGACGGATGTTTCTGGATGCAAGCAGCAACGATAATTCTTCAACCAGCGAATGCATAGGTGTTTAATCCCCATAAGCAAAGCCCCGCCGCGACACCCGCGACAAGATCATCAACCATAACGCCCAAGGCGCCTCCAAGGTTCCGGTCCAGCCACGAGATGGGCCATGGTTTCAGCACATCGAAAAGCCGGAACAGAAAGAAGGCGGTGATGATCGAAAGCGGCGTCAATGTCGTCGCCAGAAGCGTGATCCATATTCCTGCGACTTCGTCGATGACGATGATGGAACTGTCGTGCACGCCGGTCATTTCTTCGAATTTGCGCGCCGCCCAAAGGCCGAGAATTGTGACGAGAACAATTCCGACAGCCAGCGCAAGCTTGCCACCGAGCGCGAGAAGGATAAGGCCAATGGGAATACCGCCAAGTGTGCCCCATGTGCCTGGTGCGGGGTGCATAAGACCAAGCCCGAACCATGTGGCAACCCATGTTGCGGGATTTTTGAAATCCAGTTTTTTGATGAGTTCGGGATCGGGCATCTTGAGTTTCATGATCATGGCTGCTCCACAGGAAGGGTTACCGATGCAACAGCCTGAGCCACTATTCCTTCCTTGCGTCCTGTAAAACCAAGTCCTTCGGAGGTCGTGGCTTTCAGGCCGACACGGTCGGGCGCGATGCCCAGCATGGAGGCTATGCGTTCTTGCATGGCTTCGCGGTGCGGTCCGATTTTCGGTGCTTCCGCAATGACGGTGATATCCGTGTGCACAATGATCCCGTTCTTCGCGCGCACGCGGCGTACAGCTTCACGCAGGAAGATTTCGCTGTCTGCGCCTTTCCATTGCGGATCGGAAGGTGGAAACAACTGGCCGATATCACCGCTGCCGATTGTGCCGAGAAGCGCGTCGGTAAGCGCGTGCAAAATGACATCGGCATCGGAATGGCCGAGCAGTTTCTGCGAATAAGGAATGTCTATGCCGCCCAAACGTATACTGCTTGCAGGTGCTGGATCGAACGCGTGCACATCGTAGCCAAAACCTGTGCGCGTTTCACGCTGCGGAGACAGAAGACGTTCCGCCATGGTGACGTCTTCGTTGGTCGTGATTTTGAAATTGTCGCGGCTGCCCGCAACGAGAGAGACATGTTCGCCGATAGCGGCGATGAGGCCGGCATCATCGGTAAAGCGGTCATCGTTGCGGTAGAATTCATGCGCCTTTTTCAGCATGCCGATACGGAACGCCTGCGGTGTTTGCACGGCGCTGATGCGGTCACGATCATAACGGTTGTAATCCTGATCAACCAGCGTGTCGGCGATCGGCGCAGCCAGCGTGGCGGCAACTGATTTTTTCATCGTGTTCAGCAATGCTTGAATGGAGTCTTCTGATACAAAAGGGCGGGCCGCGTCGTGTATCAGAACAAGATCATCCAGTTCATTATGCGAGAAAGCGGCAAGGCCGTTGTAAACGCTTTGTTTACGCGTGCGGGCACCAATCACGGGCGGTGCCAGGTCCAGCCCTTGCACGGCCTCCCGGTACCATTCGACGTGTTCGGCATCGATGATGACACGAATCGTTTTAAGGCCCTGTATTCCAATGAATTTTTCCAGCGTGTGGCGCAGAATGGCCTTGCCGGCAACACGGCGGTATTGTTTGGGTATGGATAGGCCTGTGCGCGTGCCCGATCCGGCTGCGGGAATAAGCACATGAAAGCTCTGGTTCGGCTCTATTACCATATTCAATTCTCTTGCGTTTTCCACCCAGAACGTGGATAGTCAAAAAAATCAAAAAGGTCAAACATTTGTAATAAGATTTGGCGATGGCGATTCCTGAAAAACCGGACCATGAAACAACGCTTAGCAAGCGCCCCGAAGGCGTGACGCTTTGGCGCGCGTTGGAGAGCGCGACGTTGGGCGCGGACAGTTGGCTCGGCAGGATCAGCAAGATGTTTTTCCGCCGTGGATGGAGCGGGCGCCTCGCATTATTGCTTATAGTCGCTATTCTGGCATCGGGTGCCGCAACCTATGCCGCGCTATCGGAGACGCCGCCGTTCGGCAACGATCCCGACACCGTTATATGGCTGCTCAATCTCGACCTCGTTATTCTTATCGCACTTGTGGCGTTGATCGCGCGTAGATTTGCTAAAATCCTGAGCGGTCGTAAACGCGGCCTTGCCGGATCGAAGCTGCATGTGCGTCTGGTTGTTATCTTTTCGATCATGGCGGCGGCGCCTGCCGTTATCATGGCTATCTTTTCGATGTTCTTCTTCCATTTCGGTGTGCAGGCATGGTTTTCGGAACGCGTGAAAACAGCCGTTGAATCCGCGCAGATCGTCGCTGAATCCTATCTGAGAGAGCACCAGCAGGTGATAAAGGCGGATATTCTTGCCATGGCGAACGATCTCGACCGCCAGTCCGCCTTGTTCTATGACGATCCGGAAAAGTTCATTGAATTCCTTGAAACGCAATCTTTCATGCGGAACCTCTCGGAAGTGATGATGTTCGATGGCAACGGAAAAATTCTGGCCCGCACCAGCCTTACCTTCACGCTCGCCTTCGAAGGTTTGCAGGATATCTCCATGGAGCAGGCGCGGGACGGCGAAGTCGTCCTGATGACCGGCAAATACGATGACCGTGTGCGCGCGCTCGTAAAACTCAACAACTTCGCCGAAGCGTATTTGTTCGTGGGCCGTATGGTGGACCCTGTCGTTATTTCGCAGATCGACAAAACGCGCGAAGCGGCGACAGCCTATTCGGCGCTAGCACAGAAAAACTCCGGCCTTATGGTGACGATCACACTGATCTTTATCGTAGTGGGTTTGATGTTCCTGCTCGCCGCGACTTGGTTCGGTATCATATTGGCGCGCCAGCTTGTAACACCCATTGGATCGCTTATCACGGCGGCAGACCGCGTGCGTGCGGGTGACTTAACGGCGCGTGTGGAAGAGGGCGAGCAGATTGACGAGTTCGACTACCTAGCCAAATCTTTCAACCGTATGACCATGCAGATCGAAGAGCAGCGCGGCGAGGTTATGCAGGCGAACCGCCAGCTGGAGCAGCGCCGCCGCTTTACCGAAGCTGTTCTGGCGGGCGCAACGGCCGGCATCGTCGGTATTGATTCCACAGGGGTTGTGACATTGGTGAATGCATCGGCGAGCGACCTGTTCGGCATGGAGCAGGAAAGGCTGATCGGTCATGACATTGCAGAGATCGTTCCGGATATAAGCGCAGCACTGGAACAGGCTCAGGCAAAGAGCAACAAAATCACGCAAGTTGAAATACCGATGCTCTCGAAAAAGGACCTGACACGCCGCACGCTTCTGGTGCGGATTGCCGTGGACAAGGTGGGTGAGGATGTGCGCGGCGCGGTTCTGACGTTCGACGATATAACCGAATTGCAGGCGGCACAACGCAACACGGCATGGTCGGACATTGCACGTCGCATCGCGCACGAGATAAAGAACCCTCTGACGCCGATCCAGCTTTCGGCGGAACGGCTGAAGCGCAAATACATGAAAGAGGTTACGAGCGACCCAGAGACCTTTGCCGAATGCACGGATACGATTATCCGTCATGTGGGCGATATCGGCCGCATGGTGAACGAATTCTCGAATTTTGCCCGTATGCCGGAACCCGTGATGAAAGACGAGAATCTTTCACAACAGATCCGTCAGGCGCTTGTTCTCGAAAAAGAAGCGCACGGTGATATCAGCTTCACCATCACGGACCATATTGAAGATGTACGTATCGCGTGCGATGCGCAGCAGATCCGTCAGGCTGTTACCAACCTGATCCAGAACGGCATCGATTCCATTCACGAGAATGGGGGTGCCACGCGCATGAATATCCTGATGACAAAAGATTCCGCGAACGAAAACTACGTTATATGCGTTAGTGACAGCGGTTTGGGCCTTCCCAAAAACGAAGACCCGTCCCGTTTGACTGAACCTTATGTGACGCACAAGATCCGGGGAACCGGCCTTGGGCTAGCGATCGTAAAGAAAATTATGGAAGACCATGGCGGGCGCCTTGTTATCGGGACGCCCGACTGGATAAAATCGTTGAAGGGATGGGAAGACCTCGGAGGCGCCAGCGTTAGCCTCGTTCTCCCATTCCCCGATGCACAGCAGAAAAATATAGCCGCTTGAAAGTAGTACCTGAATGACAACAGACATTCTGATTGTAGACGACGAAAACGATATCCGTAAGCTGATCAAAGGCATTCTGGAAGACGAGGGCTATGGCACGCGTCAGGCCAACGGTTCCGCCAAGGCATACGAAGAGGTTAGCGCGCGCGTTCCGGATTTGATGATCCTCGATATCTGGTTACAGGGCAGCGAGCATGACGGGATCGAAATCCTGAAAGCCGTGAAGAAAGACAACCCGCATCTGCCCGTTATCATGATTTCCGGCCACGGGACGATCGAGACGGCCGTTTCCGCCATTAAGATTGGCGCGTATGATTTTATAGAGAAGCCTTTCAAATCCGATCGTTTGCTTCTCATGATTGAACGTGCGCTTGAAACAGCCCGCCTCAAGAAAGAAAACGAAGCTTTGAAAGAGCGCCGCGATGCGCCCGTTGAAATGGTGGGTGCTTCACCTGTCATGAACGCTGTGAACCAATCCATCGAAAAAGTGGCCGGTGCCAATAGCCGCGTTTTGTTTACCGGCGATTCCGGTGCGGGGAAGGAAACGGCCGCCAAGGCCTTGCACAAGGCATCCGCACGAAAAGACATGCCCTTTATGGCCCTGAACTGCGCGGTGTTGCATCCGGAGCGTGTTGAAGAAGAGTTGTTCGGTATCGAAGATGCCAAAGGCGCCAAGCCCGGTATACTCGAACAAGCCAATGGCGGTTCTATCTTGCTGGACGAAGTGGCGGACATGCCGCTCGAAGTGCAGGGAAAAATCGTTCGCGTGTTGCAGGAACAGAAATTTACACGCGTGAACGGACGCGATCCCGTGCAGGTGGATGTGCGTATCATGGCAGCCACAGCGCGCAATCTTTCGGATGCTATCGCGCGCGGTGATTTCCGTGAAGACCTGTATTACCGTTTGAATGTCGTGCCCGTGCATATTCCGGCATTACGCCAGAGACGTGAGGATATTCCCGCGCTTGCCGAGCATTTTATAAAGCTCTATTCCAAACAATCGGGCCAGCCCATGCGTGCTTTGACACAAGGTGCGTCCATCGCGTTGCAGGATTACGACTGGCCGGGCAATGTTCGCCAGCTACGCAATGTCATCGAATGGGTGATGATTATGGGCGGCGGCGATAAAGATCCGATTGAGAAGAAACATCTGCCGCCGGAAATTACGGGCGAGATACAGACCGGCGAGACGCGCGCTGCGGCGATACAGGATTACCTGACATACCCTTTGCGTGAAGCACGCGAGGCGTTCGAACGTGATTATCTGGAACGTCAGCTTGCCCGCTTCAGCGGCAATATTTCCAAAACGGCCACTTATGTGGGCATGGAGCGTTCCGCGCTACACCGCAAACTTAAGACGCTCGACCTTTCCAAGGTTGATGCAGAAGATGCCGATGTCTCAGAATTGAAGCGAGCTTAGACCATGAAGGGTGTTTTCTTTGATTGGGACGGGACTTTGGTCGACAGTCTGCCGCTGCTCTTTGCCGCGCACAATCATGTTCGCGGACAATTGGGTCATCCTTTGTGGACGCGGGACGAATACGCCAAGGCCATCGTTTACTCAACGCGCGAGCTATACCCGAAACTGTACGGCGATCGTGCCGCGGAAGCGCAAGACATCCTCTATGGTTACATTCAGGAAAATCACCTGAAGGATATGAAAGTGCTCGAAGGTGCGCCGGAGGTCGTCGAATATCTCGCTAGCCACAACGTGCCGATAGGCATTGTCAGCAACAAGCGGCATGATGTCCTGCGCCGCGAAGTTGAGCATCTCGGCTGGAATAAGCATTTCCGAATATATAACGGCGCAGGTGTCGCGAAACTCGACAAGCCTTCCGGAGAGCCTTTGCTTCATGCCTTGCGCGAGCATGGCGACGATCTCGGTATCGATGACATCATCTATATCGGTGATACGGAAAGCGATTTGAGCTGTGCGAAGGAGGCCGGGTGCCCGGTCGTGTTCATCCGTCATGGGAAGGATTCGCAGGATTTGATTTCCAAATACAATCCGGCCTATGTTGTTGATACGCTTGGAGAACTTAAGGAAGTTCTAATGAAAGTTTTGGGTCATCCGGCGTAAAATACGGGGTTGCCGACTGGGGATAAGTCCTATAAAACCCTTATAACACTATAAGTTTTAAAATAGGGATGGCCATGGCCGAAAAGACGCAAAATGTTCAGGATGTTTTTCTGAACAAAATCCGCAAAGAGAAAATGACTGTGACAGTTTTCCTCGTCAATGGCGTGAAACTGCAAGGCGTCGTCACGTGGTTTGACAATTTCTCTCTGCTTCTGCGTCGCGAGAGCCATGTGCAACTCGTATACAAACACGCGATCTCTACGATCATGCCGGGCGGCCCGATTTCCTTCTATGAAGGTGAAGAGCCGGGAACCGTCACGGGCGCTGCGTAATTAGCCTTTAGTGTTTGAAACAAGCGTATCCAGAAAACCTGAACGGGCGTTGATCGTCCATCCTGTTCTGCCGTTTAAAACGGAGAAGGGAACGACGCGTCATCACCGTGCCATCGAGGACCTGCTCGAAGAAGCGGAGGGCCTTGTCCATGCCATACATCTGGAAGTCAGCAGTACGCGCGTTGCAAAAGTAACGCGCATCTCTCCGGCGCAATTGCTGGGCAAAGGCGCGGCGGAAGAAATCGGCAAGCATGTCGAGGAAGAAAAGCCTGTCGTCGTTGTGGTGAATTACAAACTCTCGCCAGTTCAACAGCGTAACCTTGAAAAGCTGTGGCAGGTGAAGGTTATCGACCGGACCGGTTTGATCCTGGAGATTTTCGGTGAGCGCGCGGCCACCAAAGAAGGCCGCATTCAGGTGGATCTTGCGCTGCTGGAATACCAGAAGTCACGCCTTGTGCGTTCGTGGACGCACCTTGAGCGCCAGCGGGGCGGCGGCGGGTTTATGGGCGGTCCCGGTGAAACGCAGATCGAATTGGACCGCCGTGCGATTACCGATCGTATCGCTCAGTTGAAGCGCGATTTAGAGCAGGTGCGCCGCACGCGCGACCTCGGCCGCAAGAGCCGCGAGAAAGTGCCTTTTCCTGTTGTCGCTCTTGTCGGGTACACCAACGCGGGCAAATCCACGCTGTTCAACCGTTTGACGGGAGCCAGCGTGTTTGCCGAAGATCTTGTGTTTGCGACGCTCGATCCCACCATGCGCAGGCTGGAATTGCCGAATGGCAAGACCGTTATTCTGTCGGACACAGTGGGCTTTATTGCAGACCTTCCGACGACGCTCGTCGAGGCGTTCCGCGCGACGTTGGAACAGGTGCAATATGCGGATGTGATTTTGCATGTGCGTGATGTGTCCAGCCATGACCACCCGTGGCAACGTCAGGATGTTATCAATGTTTTGTCCGAACTCGGCATAGATTACGATCATGACGAACGTATCTACGAGGTCCTGAACAAGATCGATGCGGTCGAGACGGATGCGATGATCGATATCCGCCGCGATGCGAATTTCAGCGAGGATCGATTGTTCCCCGTATCCGCGTATACAGGCGAGGGGATAGACGCGCTGCTCGCCCAGATCGGGCGGCATCTTTCGCAGGCAGATACGGTGCTGGAATACGAAATACCGGCATCGGACGGTAAGGCCGTGGCATGGCTTCACAAAGAAGGTGAAGTGCTGGAGCAGGGGGCGGAAGACGGCAATCTTCTTGTCAAAGTGCGTTTGAGCGCCGATAATCAGGGGCGTTTCGAAGCAAGGTTCCCCTATCAATGCCGGTCATAAAACACGATCAAATATCCCAAATTATCCGCGAGGTCGCGGCAGAAAAAATCGTGCCGCGCTTCCAGCAACTGGAAGAGGGCCACATCAGAGCGAAATCCAACGCCAATGATCTGGTCACCATAGCCGATGAAGAGGCGGAGATAGAACTCACGCGTATTCTTACGGACGTTTTGCCCGGGTCTTTGGTGATTGGAGAAGAAGCGGTTTCCAGTGGAAAAGTTGTGCGCGAAATTCTGGAGCAATCGGATGATTATATCTGGATTGTTGACCCGGTGGACGGCACGCACAATTTCGCGCATGGAAAGCCAATTTTCGGGACTATGGTTGCGTTGCTAAAGGGCGGCGAACGTCTCGCAAGCTGGATATACCAAATTCCGGATGAGCGCATGGTGCTTTCCGTGCGTGGTCAAGGTGCGCATATAAACGGTGTGCTTTTACCGCCGCCACCAAAGCCTGCGCCCGATGCGGATTTTTCCACCATGAAAGCATTTATCTCACGCATGTTCATGCCGGCGAGCGTTCGCCCTTACGTGGACAAGCAGGTCGAGAAAATGGCGGATGCATCGACGTATAGATGCTGTGCGTGGGAGTATGTCGAACTGGCCGAAGGCAAGCGAGCTTTCTCCGTTTATAAACGCATCGAGCCGTGGGACCACATGGCGGGCGTGTTGTTGCTCGAGGAGACTGGGTTCTTCGTCCGCAAGTGGGACAAAACAATATACGGGGGAAGGGACCTCAGCGGCGGTTTGGTCAACGCGCCGTCGGAAGAGTTGTGGGACCGTGCAAAGGCTGCGTTTGTGTTCGATCCCGCGACGATTAAGCCGTTGTAGGCTTTCCTTTTTTCCATGCGCCGAGCATCTGTTCCAGCGACGCCGTTTTCGTATCAAGATTTTCTTTTTTCAGATTTTCTTCCATCGCCTTGAAACGCGATTCAAATTTCCGGTTTGTCGCCGTTAATATTTCTTCGGCGTCGTGGCCCTTCATGCGCGCATAGTTGACGATGCAGAAAAGAACATCGCCGATTTCCTCGGCTTCGTTTTCGTTCGACGTTGCGGATTTTAATTCTTCCAGTTCTTCTTCCAGTTTCGTCCATGCGGATTCCACATTGGGCCAAACAAAGCGTGCTTTCGCCGCTTTCTTTTGTAGCTTCTGCGCGCGGAGCAACGAAGGCAAACCCAGTGTAACGCCGTCGATCGCGCTCTCATTAACTTTTTCAGCGTCTTTGCGTTCATTCCAGATTCCAAGAACGTCATCGGCGTTTTCCGCGCTTTGATCGCCGAACACATGCGGATGGCGATAGACGAGCTTGTCGGAAATCGCGGCAGCTACATCCTCGAACGAGAATAGATTTTGCTCTTCGGCCATCCGTGCGTGGAAAACAACCTGAAGCAAAAGATCGCCGAGTTCTTCCTTCAAATCTTTCAGGTCGTTGCGCGCTATGGCATCGGCGACTTCGTAAGCTTCTTCCACCGTGTATGGTGCGATGCTTTTGAAATCCTGTTCCAGATCCCACGGGCAGCCATCCTGCGGATCGCGCAGGCGGGCCATGACTTTCAAAAGGCGGTCGATCGGGCGCGCATCATCCGGCGCGGGCTTGTTAACTTTTTGAGGCTTCGCGGCTTCGCTCATGGCTAATCGTTAACGCCGTTGTTGCTGATCGGGCCCTGCTGCTGCTGGCGCAAACGGGGGCGGCTGTTTTCGCGCTGCTTGTCGCGGCGACCCTTGCGTTTGTTCGTCGCGCTCTTGTCGGATTGTGTGCGTGCTTCCTCAGTGGCTGCTTTGCGTTCTTGCAGGCGTTTCATGCGCCGGTTCATGCGTTTCTGGTTTCGCGCGTCCTGACCATTATAGCCATCGGCGTTGTTGTTATTGAATGCGTCGCTGCGGCCGATCCTGTGCGGAATTTCCAAACGCTTGTGAAAACTTTGCGGGCCAACCTGGCGAACCTCTGCGTTCGCGGGATCCGTAAGTCCGAAGGCCGACAGGATGATTGTAGAAAGTATAAGCATGCGGATGGTCATGTTCGGGCCTTACATTGGTGTGATTCAGACGCTCATTTTATCACGTGTTTCTTATGAAGGGGCGCGCTTATTACGCGCCTGATACAATGCCTGATAATGTGATAATGTATATTATGACAAATAATAAATGAGTTTGAGATAGGGGGCTTTTAATGGTGTTTAAGGCCTGTCTTTATTGGGCTTGGCAAGGTTTACGAGTGTTTGGATCTTTAGCCCTGTTTCTCGCTAATCGGCTTTATCATAGCAGATTCTTTTTCGTGTGAGCGTGTATGAAGACCTCTTCTTTTCACTGTGCTGTTGCGCTCTCGATATAGCCTCAATCCCGCGCCTTCATTACGGCCTTGTTGGCATCGTATGAACCTTGATTACGCCGTCTGGATTTCGTTGCTGGCGTGTCCGTCATGGCCCGCATTCCCATCAGGTCAACGTGAGCTTTAAACGCCGTGTTCTGGTTCACACCGGACGGCCATTTTCTGCGGTTTTCAGTGCGTTAAATTCTGCCACTTAAATGGCTGAAATCCGGTCAGTTCAGGCCTCGCAACGGCTCCATAAAGTGCAGGGAATTGGACGTTTCTAGGCTTGTTCGAAGCCCTTTCATATGTATCCCGCACTTAGTGGACCTAGTTAGATGCCTACGCTACGCCAGAGCCGCTTCGATCTTCACGGAGCTATTTTTCCTGCGCGAGCGCCCTACTTTTATTTTAATTGACATAATAATTTTGTTAGAAAGTAGGGTGGTCATATAGATGAAATTTATTTTCAAAGTTTGAAATCGATAACCATGCCGTCATAAGCCGGCGCGTAACCCTGCGGCAGTTCGTTGCACAGAGTTTTGTAATCCATCGTCGGCGGCAGATGCGTAAGGATTACATTCGATGCGTCGATGAGGTCGTTCATTTCCATGACTTCTTCGATGCAGGCATGCACGGGGTTTTCGCGTGCGTGATAGCCCGCTCCGTCCACCACCCATGTTTCTATGCCTTTTAATGCGGCAATCGTCGGCGCATCGATGGCTTTGATGTCGGTGCTATACGCGATGTTACCGATGCGTAAGCCCAGCGAATGGATGGAGCCATGCTCCTGCTCGAATGGTAACAGCGTAATATCGCCAACTGTAAATGGTTGCAGCAGTTTTATGGCGGCGCGTTCGCACACGGGCGGATAAAAACCGTCTTCGCTGGTTTCAAACATGTAATTCACGCTGGCGTCGAAAGATTTGAATGTTTCGTCCATAGCGTATAGCGGAAACATGCGCTTGTGCCTGCGGTGGATGATGCGCAGGTCGTCTATGCCGTTGATATGGTCTGAATGGTTGTGTGTGATGATGATGGCATCGGGGTTGTCCAGATTTTCGCGCATCATTTGTTGGCGTAGATCAGGCCCGGTATCGACCAAAACTAACGTAGAATCTGTTTTAATGGCTGCGGATGCGCGCGTGCGACTATTGCGGGGCTCGTTCGGATCGCACGCGCCCCAGTAATTGCCGATGGTCGGCACGCCTGCGGACGCGCCGCAGCCCAATATGATCAATTTACCGTCCATGTCTTGCCTCTATTACAGATTAACCGCTTTACGGGGCGTATTAAGCCGTTTATGTTCCGGTGCTTATGGATATTTCTAATGATATAGCACAACTTAAACAAAATCCACGCACTTGGCTGGTCACGGGCGGTGCCGGATTTATTGGATCTAGCCTTGCCGCAGGCCTTGTTGCGCTGGGCCAAAAAGTAATTGTGCTGGATGATTTTTCAAGCGGGTTTCAGCACAACCTGCCCGACGGCATACAACTTATACATGGCGATATACGCAATGCGGATCTTTGCGCCAAGGCGTGCAAGGATGTGGATGTGGTGCTCAACCAAGCCGCGATCGGCTCCGTCATGAAATCCATAGAAGATCCTGTGTTTGTGGATTCGGTGAATGTGGGTGGTTCTCTGACCTTGTTAACGGCCGCCAGAAACGCTGGCGTAAAAAGATTTGTGTATGCCAGTTCCAGCGCGGTGTACGGCGATGCCGGTCACGAGGTCTGCCGTGAAGACCAGACGCTGTTTCCCAAGTCCCCGTATGCCGTTACAAAACGCGCGTTCGAAATGTATGCCCATGCGATCGGCGCAGAAAACGGTATATGCACAACTGGGCTGCGGTATTTCAATGTTTATGGGCCCAAGCAGGACCCAAAGGGCGCATATGCCGCCGTCATACCGCGCTGGATTGATGCAGTCTTGTCAGGCCGACAGATTGAAATTTATGGAGACGGAAAGACCGTTCGGGATTTCTGCTACATTGATGATGTTGTAAATGCCAATATACAGGCCGCGCTGGCACCTGCGGAATCCGTCTCGGGCAATGCCTATAACATAGCATCGGGTACACCGACCACGCTCAAAGATCTTTTGCACTTTATAGAGGTTGCATGCGGTGCGAAGGCAAAAGGCCCCGTGTATCATGATTTCAGAACGGGCGACATTCGCGTTTCCTGCGCTTCCATAGAAAAAGCCGCCAAGGATTTCGGTTTCAGGCCGCAAACGGGTCTGGCGCACGGCTTGAGAAAGACGGCGGATTGGTACGCCGCCAAGGGGTAAGAGACAATGCGGCTGGTTCTTTTTTTCACATGGGACGTGTCGCTGGAAATTTGGCAGTCTAAGGGACTTTTGCAGCGTGAGCTGGAGCTGTATCGCGGATTGGCACGCAGCGGTGTAGATATTACCCTTGTGACATGGGGCGGCGCACGTGACCTTGAAATCGCACGTACAGCCTGTCCTGAATTTAAGGTTGTCCCCGTCTACAGCCGTATGCCAAGGCCGGATAATAAACTCGTTCGCGGTATCAGTTCTTTCTATGCGCCGTTCTTTCTGAAAGATGTTATGGCCGGCAAAGCGGTTTTAAAAACTAATCAGGTGCTTGGCGCGTGGATACCTCTTCTGTGCAAATTCATCTACCGCAAAAAAATGTTGGTGCGCGCGGGATATGAATATTACGATTTTACAGTGCGCGGCGGATATGGATTTTTACGTAAGGCGTTTGCGTATGTTGTATGTATGCTTGCGTACTTTTATGCCGATCATATTTTTCTGGCCACGCAATCCGACAAGGAATTTGTTTCAAAAACATTCCGCATTCCGCACACCAAAATCACCGTGTGTCCAAACTGGATTGATACCGCGGTTTTTTCACCGGGAGCTACAGAACGGAGTAAAAAGGATATTCTGTTTGTGGGCAGGTTGAGCCCTCAAAAGAACCTTCCTGCCCTGATAGAAGCGCTGGCTGGTTTGCCCTACAGTCTGGAAATTGTTGGTATAGGTGAACTGGAATCGGCTTTGCGGGAACAGGCACAACGTGTGCAGGCCGATGTTCGTTTTACAGGCGCTGTCCCCAACGATATGTTGCCGGATAAATACAGGAATTGCGCGTTATACGTACTCCCCTCTTTTTATGAAGGTAATCCCAAAACCCTGCTGGAAGCCATGGCCTGCGGAGCGGCCGTTCTTGGCACGGATGTGAGTGGCATACGGGACGTTATAGCCCATGAAGCAACCGGATTGCTATGCGCGCCGGATGCCCTTTCTTTGCGTGCCGGTATACAGCGTTTGATGGAGGATGAGTCCCTGCGAGAAAGGCTGGGACAGGCTGCGCGGGAGGCGATTTTGCGCAACAATACACTTGCTGCACAGATAGAACGGGAGGTACAGTTCCTGCGCGTTCTAACCGAAACGGAAATATATTAAGTTATGAAAAACAAAATCGACCATGTTGGCAATATGATTGCCCGCCGCGTCCAGAAAGGCGCAGATCGCTGGGCCGCCGCATACTGGCACAATAATCCATTTTGTACCGTCCCCAAGGCAAGCCGCGAAACATATATGGGTTTGTGGGAAAAGGCCAAGAACGAGAATTTTTCCGAAATAGATTTTTTCGAGCAAGCCATGGGTTATGCCATCGATGCGCAATGGATGCATGCGCTGGCCCTGCACACACAAGTTGTTATCAAGCAATCACCTATCTGTTACCAGCACGGGCGTGTTTTATACGCCGCTTTGCGTAATTACATTGCTTCGGTTTCCGATAGTTCCATCAATATTGTCGAGACAGGAACAGCACGCGGCTTTTCCGCCACCGTGATGGCAAAAGCGATGGACGATGCGCAGATGCAGGGCCGTATTATCACCCTCGATCTTTTGCCGCACGACCGCGCGATGTACTGGAACTGCATCGACGATCTGGATGGCATGAAAACCCGCCGCCAGCTTTTGTCCCCGTGGGCCGAGCATGTCGAAAAGAGAGTGATGTTTTTCGAAGGCGACAGCCGGGTTACAATGGGCCGTTTCAAAATGGGCCGTATCCATTTTGCGTTTCTGGATGGTGCCCATACTTTTAAAGATGTGCTTGCCGAAATGGAACAGGTCGTACCGTGGCAAAAAACCGGCGATGTTATAGTTTTCGACGATTACAGCCCCAGTATATTCCCGGGGCTGGTCGATGCGGTGAACCATGGATGCCGTCTGTACGATTATTCTATGGACGTTATTCGTTCGAACGGAGACCGCGCCTATGTCATTGCCCGTAAGCGCGGCTGACCCTGACGTGCCCCTTATATCTGTCGTGATGTCCGTATATAACGGCGCCGCAACCGTGGCGGATGCTGTGCAGAGCATATTGTCCCAGACCGTAGCTGATTTCGAATTTATCATCATTGATGACGGTTCCAGCGATGCCTCGCCGGACATTCTTTCCACGTTCGCGGCGCAGGACAAGCGCATTATTCTTGTGCGCCAGAATAATATGGGGCTAACAAAATCTTTGAACAAAGGTGTGTCCCTAGCTCGGGGTACGTACATAGCGCGTCAGGATGCGGATGATATTTCCTATCCTACACGGTTTGAAAAGCAACTGCTGCTGTTTGAGAACGATGCCGAAGTTGTACTTGCGGGCGGCGTAAGCGACGATGTGCACGACAATGGCCTGCAAAGCGTATGGCCATATCATGACGACCAGAAAATACAGTCTGTCGTGTTTTTTAAAACACCTTTTCCACACAGCACAGCCATGTTCCGCACGGATGCATACCGTACAATCCATGGATATGATGAGCGATACAAGACATCGCAAGATATGGAGTTGTGGATGCGGTTTGCCAAGCAAGGCCGTTTGGCCATGGTGGCAGAGCCTATTTTGAAGCGACGGATCGGTTCCGGCAGCATCAGCGTGAAGCGACGCTGGAGGCAGTTTTATGATTCAGCGTGCGCGCGTCTTGCACACGGGCCAGACAAAATTGCGGCGTTGTACCATTCCGCGCGGGCGATTATCATTGCCCTGCTCCCGCCCCGTTTTATACAGTATTTGAAAGCGGCATAACATGAAACGTGGTTTCCTTTCGACGTTGAGCTTTTTTTTCAAGCTGTACCCACGCCGCACATTAATAGTTGTGGGTTTGCTTATACTTTCCGGTTTTGCCGAAGCCATAGGCGTTGCAAGCTTTTTACCCTTGCTCCAGATAATTCTTGAAGGAAAAGACGGTGCATTGCCGCCCGGTCCTGTCGCCGACACCCTTACGGGCTTCGGTATTCCTGCAAATTTCATGGCCGTCTCTGCCTTGATTGTTGCGGGCATGACGGGAAAGGCTGCATTTCTGTGGGCGGCGATGCGTTACGTCAGCCTGACGGTTTCGAAAGTCTCCGGTGATTTGAGGATGCGGTTTATGCATGCCCTGACACGTGCGGACTGGCGATATTTTGTATCGCACACACTCGGGACCAGTCTGAACGCTATTGCCACGGAAACATTTTCGGCCTCTACCGCTTTCGTATCAGCCACGCGTTTTATGGCGGCCTGTATTCAATTCATGATTTATGCCGGCGGTGCTTTGCTGGTTTCATGGGTTATGTTCGTTGGCGGCGTGGTTATCGGTGGTT
This sequence comes from Micavibrio sp., assembly GCA_030824805.1. Taxonomy (GTDB): domain Bacteria; phylum Pseudomonadota; class Alphaproteobacteria; order Micavibrionales; family Micavibrionaceae; genus Micavibrio_A. The sequence continues at coordinate 10,047 of JAPJRC010000022.1, read as the reverse complement.
TGATTGTGGCAAGCCTGTGGTTTCTGGTGCGTGTCGCCCGCCGTGCGGGACAGGCGCAAGCGTATACCGCGCGTGTAATGCTGGAGCAGCTGGCAGATATGATACAGGGCATAAAGCCGCTGCGGGCTATGGCGCTTGAAGACAAATTTCTGGGTATGATGCAATCGCATTCCGAAGATCTGCAACAAGCGCAGGCGGACCAGCTTACCTCATCCCAATCCATGCGTATTTTTAACGAGCCCCTGATGATGCTGGCGGGTGTTGCCTCGCTGTATCTGGCGGTAACATATGGCGCTCTGGAAAGCAGCGCGCTGATTTTGATGGGTGTGTTTTTCATGAGAATGCTCACGACCATGAACGCGGCACAAAACGAATACCAACGACTTGTAACACAAGAAGGTGCGCTGTCTTCCCTGATGGAAACCATTCACAAGGCCGAAGCCGCACATCAAAACTGGCCTGGAACGGGGCATCTTTCGGATGATGCCGATACGATTTCCTTACACAATGTATCTTTCAGTTATACGGCGGAGCGTCCGCTGCTTTCGGATATAAGCCTTGTATTACCAAGCCGGAGATTTACAGCGTTAATCGGCCAGTCCGGATCGGGAAAAACAAGTATTCTAGACTTGATTTGCGGTTTCTATACTCCGTCGGCAGGCACTATAGAAGTTTCAGGAAGGGATATATCCAAACTTGATTTAACGGCATGGCGCAAATCCATAGGGTTCGTGCCGCAGGAAGTTTTTCTTTTTAACGATAGTGTTTATGAGAACGTTTCAATAGGACGAAACGTAACCGAGCAAGATGTCTGGGCAGCGCTTGACGCCGCCGGCGCAAAAGAATTCGTCGAGGCGATGGACAGCGGAATAAACGCCAATGTTGGAGAAAACGGCCGCAAATTATCCGGCGGACAAAGACAGCGTATTGCCATTGCCCGTGCTCTCGTCGGCAGGCCTCGCTTCCTGCTTCTGGATGAGGCGACAAGTGCGCTGGATCATGCGACGGAAGAACATTTGCTGAAAACACTGAAAGATCTCTCACAATCCGTCAGTGTCATTTTTGTGTCTCACAACCGTGCCGTACAAAATTATGCCGATGTGGTGTATGAATTGTCCCAGGGCAGACTAGTTCAAAAGGCTGCTTGATGCTCAAAGCGATTGTATTTGATTTTGATGGCGTTCTGGTTGAGTCCGTTGATATCAAGGGGCAAGCCTTTGTCGCATTGTATGAGGACCAGAGCGAAGAAATTCAAAGACAGGTTCTTTCATACCATAACCAGAATGGTGGTGTAACGCGGTTCGATAAAATCCGCTATTACGAAGAAATCTTGCTTGGCAGACAGGTTTCACAGTCGCAAGTGGAGAAACTGGCGGATCGGTTCGGCGTTATCGTGGAAGAAAAGGTTACGCATTGCCCGTGGATTGCAGGAGCGCAGGAATTTCTTCGCACATATGCAACCCATATACCTCTGTACATCGCCTCTGCCACGCCGGAAGACGAGTTGCATCGCATCGTGAAAGGAAGAGGCGCGTTTGAGTATTTCAAAGCTGTCTTCGGCACGCCTGTAAAGAAAAAAGAACATCTGGCCAATATCCTGCGTGAAGAAAGATATGCCCCCAAAGATATTGTCATGGTGGGTGATGCCATGACCGATTACGATGCGGCGATTGCCAATGACGTGCCTTTTATAGGAATTGTACGTGAAGGAGAAAAATCTCCCTTCCCAGATAATACGCATCTTCTCCCTGATTTGCGCAGTCTTGCTGTCGCCATAGGTATTGCATGAAAATGATATGCCATAGCTCTGCGGGCGAACTCGCTAATGTGCTGTCGCACGAAATCGCGGATGATCTCGGCGTTCCGGAAAAGCCATTTCTGGTGCTGCCGGGCGGCACCAGCCCCCTACCCCTTATCAAAGCTCTGTCGAAAATAAAGCTTCCGGAAAACCTCGTTGTTTCGACAACAGACGAGCGGCGCGTGCCTTTTGCGAGCGAGGAAAGTATCTCGGGCACTATTGCAAGACTTCTTCCATCGGTAAATATCGAGCCTTTGTGGACGCCGGAAACAGACATAAACACATCGTTGCCTTTTCCAGCAACGGTTACCGTTGTCGGCATGGGGCCGGATGGACATATCGCATCGATTTTCCCAGGGCGGCCGCGAGACCTGCTCGAAAAAAAGCCTTTTCACGTGGACAGCGCACCCAAGCCGCCCGCCGAGCGGGTTTCTCTGCCTATTAAATATCTGCTTTCTACTAATCGTTTGATCCTGCTAGTATCGGGACAGGATAAACTTACGCTCTGTGAAGAAGTTCTGGACGGCTTGCATCATGATTTGCCGCTTTTCCATTTAATACAATCAGCGCCGAATATTGAAATACACACGACCCCTTGAAGGATGATGACGAATGGTTAAACCCCTGAAGCAAAAATTAAAGGACAACGATCTTACGGTTGGTGGATGGGTTATGATCGGACATCCGGCTGTGGGCGAAATCATGGCACGTGCAGGCTATGATTTCGTGACCATCGATATCGAACATTCGGCGATTACCACGTCTGAAATGGAAAATATCATCCGTGCGATCCAATATGGCGGCGCGCCTGCGATCGTGCGTTTGACGAACAATGACGAAAATCTGATCAAGCGCGTAATGGACTCTGGCGCAACCGGAATTATCATTCCATTGGTGCGTACCCCCGAAGAAATGGCGCGCGGCGTTGCCGCCATGTATTACCCGCCACACGGGCAGCGCGGAGTCGGCCTGGCACGCGCCCAGAAATACGGTTTTACCAACGGGTTGCAGGATTACCAGACATGGCTAGCGCGGGAGGGCGTGTGCATTGCGCAAATCGAGCACATCGAAGCAGTCCACAATCTGGAGGCCATTCTTTCGGTAGAGGGCGTTGACGGCTATATCCTTGGTCCATATGACCTTTCCGCCTCGATGGGGCTTATTGGCCAGTTGGACCATCCGGATGTAAGGGCGGCTATCGCAAAAGTCGCGGAAATCGGCAAAAAACTGGGCAAACCCGGGGGGATTCATGTGGTCGAACCGGACGAAAAACGGCTAAAAGAAGCCATTGCGCAGGGTTTCACGTTTCTGGCATATAGTATCGATACTAGAATTATCGATGCCACAGTCCGTGCGGCTTTGAAAGAAGTGAAAGGCTTATAATATGAACATCGTAGCTATTGTCCCTGCCCGCATGGGTTCCTCGCGTTTTCCCGGCAAGCCGATGGCGGAAATTCTAGGTGTTCCCATGGTCGGCCATGTTTACCTGCGTACGGCGATGAGCAAGATGGTCAGCGAAACGTGGGTGGCAACCTGCGATCAGGAAATCAAAGATTATATTGAGTCGATCGGTGGCAACGCCGTTATGACCGCGGATACGCACGAGCGTTGTTCCGACCGCACGGCAGAGGCCATGCTCAAGATAGAAGAGCTTACCGGCAAGAAAATCGATATGGTCGTTATGGTTCAGGGCGACGAGCCGCTTGTGACGCCGGGCATGGTTGACAGCGCTATCGAAGCATTGAAAAGCACACCGGACGCCGGCGTTTCATGCTTGATGAACAACATCGAAGACGAAGAAGATTTCATGGACCCGAACGAAGTGAAAGTGGTCGTCAACGGTAACAACCGCGCAATCTACTTCTCGCGCGAACCTATTCCTTCCATCCGCAAGGGTGTAACCAACGGCCCGCGTCTGAAGCAGGTATGCATCATTCCCTTTACGCGCGATTATCTTCTGAAATTCAACACCATGCCGCCAAGCCAGCTGGAGATTATTGAATCTATCGATCTCAACCGCTGTCTCGAGCATGGCCATGTCGTCCAGATGGCGTTCAGCCCTGACCCAACGGTTAGTGTTGATACGACGGATGACCTTGCTTATTGCGAAAGCGTAATGGCTTCACGCGATGAACTTCACAAACAATATGTCGGTCAGAGCGCCGGCAAGGTACAGAAACAGGCATAAGCCGTATGGCCGCAATCTTGATCACGACGTCCAGTTTCGATCTGGACACTTCCGAAATCAACGCATTGAAGGCGGCCGGATACGAGGTGCGCATGAACCCCCATGCACGGCGCATCACCGAGGATGAAGCCATAGCGCTGCTCACCCTCGATGTTGTAGGCATGATTGCGGGTGTAGAACCTTTGACGCGCCGTGTTTTAGAGAATGCCAAGGGGCTTCGCGTTATTGCGCGGTGCGGAGCGGGTTTGGACAGTGTTGATCTGGACGCTGCGCGTGCTCTGGGTATCAGTGTTTCCAACACACCTGACTCTCCGGCCGTTGCCGTGGCAGAGCTGACAATCGGCCTTATACTCGCCACGTTGCGACATATTCCGCTGCAGGACAAATCCATCCGCTCCGGCGGCTGGGATCGCCCGATGGGCAGTTTGCTCGGGAAAAAAACGCTCGGTCTGATCGGCTATGGCCGTATCGGCCGCCGCGTCGGTGATCTTGCAAAGGCATTCGGTGCGGACATCATTGCATATGACCCCGTGAGCAGCCGTGACGTTTCCCTGTCAGATGTTTTGTCCAACGCGGATATCATTAGCCTGCACATTCCTTACAGCGATTCTAACAAACACCTGATCAATGCCGATGCCATCGCCGCGATGAAAAAAGGCGCCATTCTGATCAATGCCTCACGGGGTGGTCTGGTGGATGAAGCGGCGGCGGCACAGGCGTTGCGTTCTGGCCATTTGGCGGCGGCGGCATTCGATGTATTCGAAGAAGAGCCCTACACCGGAGAGTTGAGCACTCTGCCCAATGTCGTACTGACACCGCACATAGGTTCATACGCCAAAGAAGCGCGTGCTATGCAGGAAGCGGAGTCTGCTGCAAATCTTTTGCACGGTCTTCAGGACAGTGTAACCAAGGAGAAAGCCCATGGCTAAAGACAAAGTTCTGGTTTTGGGTGGTAGCGGTTTTCTGGGAAGCCATACGGCAGATGCGCTTTCGGATGCCGGATATGAGGTTCTGATCTTCGACGTTGCTCCGTCGGTCTATCTGCGCAAAGACCAAAAAATGGTTGTCGGCGATATCATGGATATAGGGCAGCTAAGCGCCGCGATGAATGGGTGCAAATACGTTTATCATCTGGCCGGTATTGCCGATATTGAAGACGCGAAGGCTCGTCCGGTAGACGTAGCGCGCATCAACATACTTGGTACAGCCAATGTATTGGAGGCTGCACGCCTGAACAATATCGAACGGTTTGTATATGCCAGCACAGTGTATGTATATTCCGGATCTGGTGGTTTTTACCGCGCCAGCAAGCAAGCAGGCGAAGCATATGTAGAAACCTATCAGGAAGTGCACGGTCTTCCCTTTACGATATTACGTTATGGCTCTTTGTACGGTCGCCGTTCGGGGCCGACCAATGGAATATACAAGCTGATCCGTTCCGCCATGGATAAAGGTGAGATAGTGTACGAAGGCGATCCCGATGCAATGCGTGAATATATCCATGTAACCGATGCCGCACGTCTGTCGGTAGAAATACTGTCCAAGCAGTTTGAAAATCGTAATATCATTCTGACGGGTCAGGAAAGAATGAAGGTTATGGATCTTATGCGCATGGTGGCGGAAATGTTGCCATCGAAACCAAGATTCCGCGTTGGTGAAAAGAAACTGGCCGCGCATTACGTTATGACGCCCTATACGTTCAATCCAAAGATCGGACACAAACTCACCGCCAATGATCATATCGATCTTGGACAGGGAATACTTGATTGCATCGCAGAAATGCATGAGCAGGAACAGCAACCCAAAGAGGCCAGTCTATGAAATCCGCCGCTGTGACGACAATTAAGGAAGAAGAAATACGCCCGGACGATATTTTTTCGGAGTTCGTACGTCTAAGCGCTGAAGATGCCGAAAATTTCTTCGACAAATCGCAGTTTGAAGAAGTGCCCTGCCCCGGCTGTGGTTCCAAAAAGGTCGCAGAATCTTTCAAAAAGCACACCTTCCAATACAATAATTGCAATGATTGCGGTTCCATCTATGTATCGCCGCGCCCGAACAAGGCCGAGCTGCTGCGGTATTACGCTGTATCGGAATCGCAGACCTATTGGGTGGACACGATCCTGAAGGCAACGGGCGAGCAGCGTAAAGCGTCCATTCTTATTCCCTGCATGGATCGTATCGAGGGGATTATCAAGGACAAAGGCCGCGCGCCGAAGCGTTTTCTCGATGTCGGTGCCGCTAATGGCGCGTGTCTTGCCGAGTGGAAAAAACGTTACCCCCAAGCGGAGATCGTTGCCATTGAGCCCGGTGAAGAAGCCGCCAAGAAATGCCGTGATGTCGGTGCCGTGGTTTTTGAAGATTTTGTCGAGAACGCGGCCGGTCAAGATGGCGCGCAGGGCGATCTCGTGACCTGTTTCGAAGTGGTCGAACATATCCAAGAGCCGGAAAGTTTTGCCAAGGCGATTTACGATGTGACGGCCCCCGGCGGCATGGCCGTGATGACGTGCCTCGGCGCGGACGGGTTCGATATCCAGTTGCTGTGGGAGAAATCACGCAGTATCTCTCCGCCCTATCACCTGAATTTCCTGTCTGTCGATGGTATGCACAAGATGTTTAGCGGCGCAGGCTTCGATCAGGTGGAGGTGTTCACGCCGGGCAGGCTGGACGTGGAGATTGTCAAACGTTCGATGGATCGCGGTGTGTTGCCGGACCTGAGCCGTTTTGAAAAATTGCTCCTCTCACGCGGCGAAGAAACCTTGAAGGCGTTCCAGAAATTCATCGCCGAGCATTGCCTCAGCTCCCATGTCTGGATTATCGCGACGCGTACGTAGCGCCTAGGCGCGCTTTTCCATCAGGAACCAGCTGAGATCGTCGAGCGGGAAGTTCGGATCGCGGCGATAATTGAATCCGTAGTCGACCAATTTGAGGTCTGGATAGATGTCCATCATATCGCCAGCAAAGTCGCGTTTAAACAGTCGGTCTTCATGGCCGCGATACGGAATGGCGACTGGCGCAGGGTTATAGTATTCACACACCATGACGTATTTGCGGCTGGAATCATACAATGCTTTGTATGCCAGTTTCAGGCTGTCCGGATTGATATGAATAAGCACGCCGGACGTGAAAGAGAAATCCGTAACGGGCAAATTCTTTTCTTCAAGGAATGAACCGTGCGTTACGCTTTTCAGGAAATCATAACCGCGCAGCGTTTCGACGGCTTTGTCGTTGATTTCCAGCGCGTGCAGTTCGGCTTGTGGCAGGATCGAATGGATGGCCATAAGGTTGGTCCCCACATTCGCGCCCATTTCAATAGCGCTTTGCACGCCGCGTGTGCGGCCGATGATGTGCGAGAACTGGTAACGGCGCGCGGCGACCATTTCTTCCAGCTTGTTGCGGCCTATGTAATCGTTACCGAAATCGCCAGCCCAGAATTTTTCCTGTTCGGTTTTGTAATCTGTTTTCTTAGCCTGCATTTTTTCTGCTCACTTTAAAATTGTTAAGACTGTCGTTGAACACAGGGCCGTAAGATTGGCGCTGCCCCCAGATGTTGTCCTTGACCCACTGGCCGTTCTCGTTGCTCCAGACCCGCGGGTCACGAAATTTATCGACGGTGAAATCAAATTCTTCTTCGCTCATGCCGACATAGTTCAGCCAGCGCTCGAGGTCTCTGCGCGGTTTTACATGATCGTATTTGCGGACCATCGCCACGCCTTCGTCGCGCGTCATGACGCCGCCGCGGATATCCTTGCAGGAATGGTCCGTTGCGCGGCCATAGCCAAGCTTGATGAATTTCATGTAGTCGTGAATACCGTTTTCGTGCATGTCGTCCACGTTCGACATCATACGGTAGGTGCGTTCAAACGGCTGGCGCGCCTGTTGCCAGCCATAGCTATCCATCATCTTCTTGATATGCGTGTTGGCGTCCCAGTTCACGAAATTGCTGAGATAAATACCGCGCACGCCTACGTCGTCGATTTCCTCGTCCGTGGGATATTGCGCCCAGAGAAGATCTTTTTCAGTTAGCCCTTCCTTGAACTGGCCAAGGCCGAGTTTTTCAAGGCCGGCATCGGTGAAATCATGCCAGTCATAACCGCGCAGCGCGTGTTCGAGGCGGTGCTTCGCCGTAAATTCCACAAAATCGTTGTAGGAATACATGCCGCCGAGATCCATGAAGCCGTGCTCGCCCCAGAGGATCAACGGAATTTTATAGCGTACGGCAACTTGGATGGGGGTCGAGAAAATGCCACAATGGGCGTGCCAGTTGTTATCACCCTGCACGCGGAAACCGAGGCGGTTCATTTTTATAAGTACGTCCTGCGAGGGGCGGAAGATGATGTGGTCCACATCGAACACTTCGCGCATACGCAGAAGGTTTTCTTCGCCTTCGGGCAAATAGTTGTTGCCGTGGTATGTGACCAGAAGCGGTTTGAGCTTCAACTCGTTCACGATGATATGAGTCTGGTAATAACTGTCCTTACCGCCGCTGACAGGGATCAGGATGTCGTAATTGTTGTCGCTTTTATAGCTGTAGAGCAGTTCTTTAAAATATTTGAAACGGTCTTCCCAGTCGATCTTGTCTTTTTGCTGGTGGACTCGGCATCCCGTGCAGACACCTTCTTCGTCAAACGAAATGGGAACGGCTGATACATCCGGATACACACAGCGTTTACAATAGGCGACCATTACGATTACTTCCCAAATTAAAAGCGGATATTGACCCCGGCCCTCTTTAAGGCCCGCTTGCCGTTTCTATCAGATAGTTCCTTGAAATGCCAGATATTGGCGGCCGCCACGGCGGAGGCCCCCGCTTCGATCCCTTTGGCATAATGCTCATACATGCCTACCCCGCTACAGGCGATGACGGGGATGGAAACGGCATTGCTAACCATGGATATCAGGTCGAGATCGTAGCCCGTCCCTTTCCCGTCGCGATTAATGCTCTGAAGCAAGATTTCACCGGCGCCAAGGTCTTCCAACTGTTTCACCCATTCATCGGGTCGTTTGCCGGTCGCGGTTTGTTTGCCGTCCGTAAAGACTTCTAGGCTGCCGTCTACGTGACGGAGGACATCGACGCTCGCAACGACCGCCTGCGCGCCATAGCGTTTGGCAAGACGTGTGACGAGTTCGGGCGTATCGAACAGCGCCCTGTTCAGGGTGATTTTATCCGCGCCGTGCTGGAAGCGTTCAGCGGCATCTTCGAAGGTGCGGATGCGTCCGCCCCATGTGAGCGGCATAAAGCAGGTGCGGCTGACACGATCCAGTGTTTCGAGCGGGCCGTCCATGTGTTTGGTTTTGTGATCTGTTCTAGAGGTGAAAGAATATTCGCCTTTGGTGATATCCAGATAGATAAGTTCATCCACGTTCCATTCGTTGAAACGCGCGACTTCATGGATGGGATCGCCTATAATCTGGTGCGTGTGAAAATCTTCGCTGCGCACCAACTGGCCGTTTTTCAAAAGCAGAACGGGAATAAGACGGTGTTTCAGCATCAGTCGAGCTTCATAAAGTTTTTAAGAAGCGCAAGGCCAGGTTTCTGGCTTTTTTCCGGATGGTATTGCGCGCCCCAGATATTGTCCTGTTCGATGCTGGCAACGAAGTTTTCACCGTGGTCGCATGTGCCCGACACGATGGTTTTGTCATCCGGCTCCAGCACGAAGCTGTGCACGAAGTAGAAATCCTGAGCATCCTCGACGCCTTCATACATTTTGGTTTGCTGCGTCGTTTTGACGGCATTCCAGCCAATATGCGGTATGCGAACGGATTTGTCCGGTGCGTTGATTTTACGCACAGTGCCTTTGATCAAAGAGAGCCCCTTGTGTGTGCCGTATTCCAGCCCCGTTTCCGCCAGCAATTGCATGCCGAGACAGATTCCCAGAAAAGGTTTCTTCTTTTCCAGCGCCTGTTCGTGGATTTTATCCGTCCAGCCGCGTTTGGTCAGGATGGCGATGCCGTCGCCAAAGGCACCGACGCCAGGCAATAAAATATGGCTGGCGTCATCGAGTTGTGCGGGCGTTTGTGCGATAAAACAGTTGCCGCCAAGGAATTCCAGCGCGTTTTGCAC
>JAPJRC010000001.1 GCA_030824805.1 Micavibrio sp. | reverse complement strand
GATATTACACTTTCACAGATCATCTATGCGCTACACGCATAACTTGTCATTCGGGGGGCAAACCATGACGCATTCTAACAATGAAACCAGTCCACGTCCGCAATCGATAAAAATCGTTGAAACCGGCGCGCAGTCAATATTAGGGAAAATGAAAACACAGAAGGCCGAACGCGCCTCCGAGAAGATGGATGTGCTTTCGTGGATGGAACTCTGCAAGACAGACACATCGGCATATGAAAACTTTGCCGATCGCCTTTTGAAAGCTATCGGCAAGCCTGAAATCGTAGATACGAAGTTGGCCGATCTTCAAACCCGACTGGTTCACGGCGGAAAAAAAGTCGCTCGCTATGCGCCATTCAAAGATTTGTACGATGCTGAAAATGTTGTTTCGCAAATCGTAACATTCTTGGAAAACGGCGCACAGGGGATATTGGTGCTGCGCGGTCCTGTGGGAAGCGGTAAAACAGAAATCGCAACGACCTTGGAGAAGCTAACGGAAAAAATGCCGTTCTATGTGCTCCAATGCAAAAAAACAGGAAAGGTTTCCCCATTCAACGACTCGCCTCTCTGCCTTCTGTCCGATGAAAGCATTGCGCCATATGCTTCGGAAGAACTGGGTATTCCAAAGCGCTACTTAAAGGTTGCCAAATCATCTTGGGTTACAAAGCGCCTCGAACATGCAAATGGCGATCCGTCTGAAGCTTTTGATGTTTTGAAGATGTATCCCTCTCGCGAACGTCAGCTCGGCATCGCCAAACTTGATCCGAAAGATCCGAAAACTGCCGATCTTGACTCGCTGGTGGGTTCTGTTGACATGACATTGATCGGTGAGGAAGACCCTCTCGATCCGGATAAGACCATGAGCGCTGGAGATCCTGATGCCTACAAACCAGGCGCATTTTCCCTGTCCAACAATGGTGTTTTCCATGCGGCAGAATTCTTCCGGAATAACCCCGCTCTTCTCAACGCATTCCTCGAAGGCGTAACCACCGGCTACTTTACTGGCAATGGCGGCGTTGGAACTTTGCCTATGAACCAGCTCATCGTCGTCACGTCCAACGACCCGGTATGGAAGCAGTTCAAGAAGTCTCAAGACAGCGACGCTGCGAGAAACCGTATCGAAGTTGTCGACGTTCCTTATACGCTGCGCATGAGCGAAGAATTGAAAATCTACAAAAAGCTGCTTGGCGGCAGCCGCCATGCGGAAAAACCGATCGCGCCGGATACTATGGAGTTGCTTGCGGAATTCTCGGTTGTCACACGCCTGATGGACGGAGAAGGAAAAGCGCTCGCCGCATATGATCCACATATTCGGGCGCGGGTCCTGAACGGCGAGATCCCAGACGGCGCCGAAAAGAAAGTGCCTAAGCTTCACGAGTTACGCGCCAAGGCTAGCGACGAAGAAGGATTATATGGTTTTACCGTTCGTGACGCTGGCCGTGTTCTTACACGCACCTTCACAGCACGTGCTACGGAAGGTATGCAGGAAGCAGATACAATTCTCCTCCTCGAAACGGTAAGAAAATTTGTACAGCATGCGAATGTCGAAGATATTTCGGATGACGAAAAGAAGCGTTATACCGGATTTATCGACACTCTGGCCGAAAAGAACAAAAAGGATCTGGAGAAAAAAATCAACGCAGCAATCATTGATGCTGATGACAGCACATGCCAACGTATATTCGATGAATATCTGGAATATGCTGATGCATGGGTGAATGAAAAAGATCTCTACAGCGACACCGGCGAGCCTATTGATCCCGCCAAAATCGAGCGTTTCCTGGAAGCTTTTGAAAAGAAGGCAACCATCACGAACGGTAAAGAGTTCAGACAAAGCGCGCTCTCCAGCATCAACAGTGAAATTGCCCGTATAGCGCGTAAAAATGTTGGGAAACCGCCTGAAGAACAGCAAAAAGTGCTGGTCCGTTGGGATAGCTATGAGCCGATCGCAAAAGCTATTCGGTCACAATATGAAGTGGATCAGGACAGCCGCCGCCATATTCTGAAAGCAAAGTCCGGATCCGATCTCCGCAGTGAAGAGGAAAAGCGTCAGTACATGCGTTTCCATGAAAACATGCAGGAACAAGGCTACACGAACACGATGGTTACACGAATGCTGCATCACCTGAGCTACGCCTAAAAGCAAAGCTATGAGCAGTTATTTCAATGTAGACAATGGAGGTTTCCATGCCAACGGTCGTGAAGGACAGGCGGTCTGAACCATTAGACGATAAGTTCGGAACCGATAGACAGCGTTTTCGTGATAGATATCTAAAGAATATCCAGAAGGCTATTCACGATAAAATAGAAAAAGGCACTCTTGCCGATATCGGCAAGGGGGGCGTACAAGTCCCTATTCCCAAAGAAACGACAAGAGAACCTATGATCCACCATGGTTCTGGCGGAAATCATACGCGTGTCTTCCCTGGAAATATCAGTTTTGATGTAGGCGATAAAATTAAAAAACCCAGCGGCTCTCCCTCATCCAAACCAGGTGGCAATGGCGCAGGAGAAGATGACAATGACGCTGAGGATGATTTTATCTGGGTTAATGAAGCCGAGTTCTTAGACATTCTGTTCGAAGGCCGTTCTTTGCCGGATATGTCGAAGATGAAGGCAGATAGCGTAACGATCAAAGACAGGGAACCTTCTGGCTATACGAACAAAGGTCCTGACCATAAAATGGATCTGGACCGGACAGACCGCAAACGTAAGGAAGAGAGTATCGTTCTTGCCAAGGGTGCGGAAAAAAGAATTGTTGGAAACCTTACCGAACAATTCAACATTCTAGCGCGCCACGATGAATCCGTAAAATTCATAGAAACCCAAGGCAGGCCAAAAGAAGAACGACTTAAGCTTATACAGGAAATTCTTGCGCCACTTACAGGCGATCATATTTTTATAAACGACAATAATCTGATCGATTTCATGGGTGACGCCGTTGAAATACTCAAGATCAAACATCGTCCAAAACTGGATGATCCGGAAGGACACAGACTTGGTGTCTTGGAATTGCGTTTAAATGAGCAATTCAAAACGCAGTCTAAGCTTGAGAACTTCCAGGATCGCCATCTGACATACAACTACGACGACGATGTACCAAAGCCTAATGCCAAAGCCGTCATGTTCTGCCAAATGGACGTATCTGGATCCATGACGCAGGAGCGTAAAAACACGGCAAAAGTATTTTTCTGGCTTCTGAACAAGTTTCTAAAGGAAACATATGATGAAGTGGACATTGTGTTCATCGCACACACAACAACCGCCAAGGAAGTAGACGAGCAGAACTTTTTCTATGGCCAGGAAACTGGCGGAACAACCGTGTCAAGCTGCCTTGCCAAAACGCTTGAGATCATCGCAGAACGATATGATGTCAGCCAATGGAATATGTACAGCGCACAAGCCTCTGATGGCGACAACAGCTATAGCGACAGCCCTGTGGTGATTAAGCACATGGAATCTTTATTGCCCAAAATACAGGGGCATTACTACATCGAGATTGGGCAGGAAGAAGGCGAGAAAAGTGCTCTCCTGCAATCTTATGAAGAGCTTTCGCCCAAGCATAACCACAAGATCCATACCGCCGGAAGTTTGAATACGCCTGCGGATGCCCTAAAAGCATTCAAAGGATTTTTCCCGGTAGGCGGCAGCGATATGTCGAAAACCCATTCATCTTACGCACCGAGCTGGTAATATGTCCGATATCCCCGAGTATGATAAACCAGAAAAAGAACAACGTTATTTCGAGAGCGTCACAAAGCTCCTCGATCATTACGAGAATGGCTGGGATATATTTATAGAGGCGCATAAAACGGGAGACTATGATCTACCTGTTATTAGAAAGCCAGAACATCAGGATAACCCTTATATTCCTGAAACATGGTTAGAACTTACCGACGCCGTCATTGAAATCATAGCCAAGGAAAAATACGAACTTGACGTATATCCTAATTTGATAGAAATCATACGCGCCGATCAGATGCTCGACGCCTATACGACTACGGGACTTCCCAACAGCTACCGTCACTGGAGCTTTGGAAAGCGCCGCGCGATCGAGGAAAAAAAATACGATTCATCAAAGCATCTGGCTTATGAAATCGTCATAAATTCCAATCCATGCCTTGCATACTGTATGGACAGCAATACACCTTTGTTGCAAATGATCGTTATTGCGCATGCATCGTATGGGCACAACACTGTCTTCAAGAACAATTATTTGTTTCAGGGATATACCGATGCAGACACCATTCTGATCGATAATCGCCGCATGCGCGATTACGTTTATGAATGCGAGCAAAAGCATGGATGGAAAGAAGTCTCGGAGTTTCTTGACTTCTGTCACGCCATGCAGTTTCTGGACATACCTGATACCATAGCAAAAAGAAAATTGCGCCCTTCAGAAGTTAAGAAGCGAGAAGAAGAGCGGCGTATGCAATTCCATATCAATGCCCCGCTTGAAAGTGTTTTCGCCAGCAAATCAAACCCGGAGAAACCGGAAACTAAGAGTATATATTCTGGCCACAAAAATATACTTTCCTTTATGGCCGACCATGCGCCGCATATGCCGGAATGGAAGCGCAATATTATGCGGATGCGATCGGGCGTTTCGCAATATTTCAAGCCGCAAATGATGACCAAAATCCTCAACGAGGGAATGGCCACTTTTACGCATGATAAAATCCTGACAACCATGCGCGATATCGGCCTGATAGATTTCGGCATGTACAATGAATACAAGCAGATCAACCAAGGCGTTCTATATCAGCCACCCGCTGTCCGCAAGACCAAAGGACCGGATGGCCAAGATGTAGAAGTTCTCGTGGGCGCGGACATGAACCCCTATACATTGGGCTTTAAAATTCTGACCGAAATTGAACGAATATGCAAAGACCCGACCGAAGAAGATAAAAAATGGTTCCCGCTTTTTGCTGGCGACCCTGATTGGCTTGGGATGGTAAAACACGCCGTCTTTTCAAGCAGCGATGAAACCTTTATTGAGCAATATCTTTCTCCCAAAGCGATGCGCGACATGAAAATGTTTGCTGTCGAAGACCAGGAAAAGAATGGCTTTATAGAGATAACGGCAATTCATGCGGGCGATGGTTTCCGTGAAATGCGCAACAAACTGGCTCGTGACAATAGGCTGTTTGAAAAGCTGCCCGATATTTCTCTGCATGACTATCAGGACAAGACGGATCGTTGCCTCATATTGCGCCACAAGATGATAAATGGCCGCCCGCTGGACGAAAAAGACACTGTTGCGGTGTTAGAGCATATGCACAGACATTGGGAGCATCCAATAGTAATCGAAAGCGTGGACGAACAGGATAAGGTCGTTAAAACCTTCTCGTCGCCTCCTAGTTACGATTACAAACAGTTTAAGCGGATTGAGCCGCAACCCGGGATTTAGCTCATGATCGAAAAAACCCCGCTGCATGGCGGGGTTTTTATATTTCAGTACCAGGAAAATTTTTAAAAATTCCAATCCTCGTCTTCTGTCGCTATGGCCTTGCCAATAACATAAGATGAGCCGGAACCGGAGAAAAAGTCATGATTTTCATCGGCGTTTGGAGACAAAGCCGATAGAATCGACGCGCTGACATTCGTCGTATCCGCCGGGAACATGGGATCAAACCCGAGATTCATCATCGCTTTGTTTGCGTTGTAGTGGAGGAATTTTTTTACGTCTTCGGTTAAACCAACAGAATCATAAAGAGATTCCGTATATTTGATTTCGTTCTCATACAGATCAAACAGAAGCGTAACGGCAAATTCCTTAATCTCCATTTGTTCCATGGGTGTAAGGTTTTCGAACGCACGCTGGAACTTATAACCTATATAATAGCCGTGTACGGCTTCATCGCGGATGATGAGACGTATAAGATCTGCGGTATTGGTAAGTTTCGCACGGCTGGACCAATACATAGGCAGATAGAAGCCAGAATAAAACAGGAAGCTTTCCAGGAAAACACTGGCGATTTTACGTTTTAGCGGATTCTTGGAATCATATTCCTCAAGTATTAAACGGGCTTTTTGTTGCAAAGATTCGTTTTCTTCGCTCCATTTATAGGCGTCATCCACGTCACGCATGGCGCAAAGTGTCGAAAAAATGGAAGAGTAAGAACGTGCATGAACAGCTTCCATAAAGGAAATGTTGCTCAAGACAGCTTCTTCATGCGGTGTAATCGCATCCGCCATCAGGGTTGGAGCTCCGACCGTATTTTGGATGGTGTCCAGCAAGGTAAGACCCGTGAATACGCGAATCGTAAGCTGTTGCTCTGCGTGTGTCAGCGTATTCCACGACGGGATATCGTTCGACAGCGGCACTTTCTCGGGAAGCCAGAAATTTCCCGTCAGACGGTTCCAGACCTCTAGATCCTTGTCGTCTTCAATCCGGTTCCAGTTAACGGCCCTTACTGCACTGATAGGTTTCACGGGCATAAGCATGGGATTACTCTCAAACATAGAAGATTGGCTTGGCTTTTTTACAGGCTGCATGACACGCATCCTTCCACTTCCGTCCCTTCCAGGGCCAATTGACGCAGACGGATGTAATAAATGGTTTTAATGCCTTTTTTCCAAGCGTAAATCTGCGCCTTGTTGATGTCGCGGGTTGTCGCAATGTCCGGGAAGAACAATGTGAGCGAAAGCCCCTGATCTACGTGCTGCGTTGCTGCGGCATATGTGTCTATGATCTTTTCAGGGCCTATCTGGTAGGCATCCTGATAATAATCAAGATTGTCGTTCGTCATGAACGGTGCCGGATAGTAAACACGGCCGATTTTTCCTTCTTTACGGATTTCGATCTTGGACGCGATCGGGTGTATAGAAGATGTGGAGTTATTGATATAGGAGATAGAGCCCGTGGGAGGAACGGCCTGGAGATTCCGGTTATAGAGACCTTTCTCCATTACGTCTTTTTTCAATTTTTCCCAGTCGGCCTGTGTCGGGATATGAATGCCGGCTTTGTCAAACAATGCCTGCACGCGGGGCGTAGCCGGTTTCCAAATTTGTTTCGTGTATTTATCAAAATACTCACCGCTGGCGTATTTAGATTTTTCAAAACCTTTGAAGCTCTGTCCATGTTCAACAGCAAGCAGGTTAGATGCACGAACCGCATGATAGGCGACAGCATAGAAATAGATATTTGTAAAATCCACGCCTTCTTCTGAGCCGTAATGAATGCGTTCACGGGCCAGATAACCGTGCAAGTTCATTTGTCCCAAGCCGATTGCATGGCTTTCAGCGTTGCCTTTGGCTATGGACGGCACGGATGTGATATTGCTCATATCGGATACTGCGCTGAGACCGCGGATGGCGGTTTCAACCGTTTTACCAAAATCAGGAGAGTCCATGGTCAAAGCGATGTTGAGCGAGCCCAGATTGCAGGAAATATCCGTTCCCAGATGCTCGTATCCAAGATCTGCATTATAAGTGCTGGCTTCGCTGACCTGTAGAATTTCAGAACATAGATTGCTCATGATAATCCGGCCGTCAACTGCGTTCGCGCGGTTCACAGTGTCTTCATACATTATATACGGATAGCCGGACTCGAATTGAATTTCCGCCAGTGTCTTGAAAAATTCGCGTGCGTTTATCTTCTTTTTGCGGATATTGGGATTGTCCGCCATTTCGCGATATTTTTCTGTAACAGAAATGTCCGAAAATGGAACGCCGTATACTCTTTCAACGTCGTAAGGCGAGAAGAGATACATATCTTCGTTATTTTTTGCGAGTTCGAAGGTTATATCAGGGATAACCACACCCAAAGACAGCGTTTTAATGCGGATTTTTTCATCAGCGTTTTCACGCTTCGTATCCAGGAATTTCATGATGTCCGGATGATGCGCATGAAGATAAACCGCACCGGCACCTTGACGCGAACCCAACTGGTTCGCATAAGAGAAGGCGTCTTCCATCAACTTCATGATCGGAATAACGCCCGAAGACTGTCCTTCAATCTTTTTAATAGGGGCGCCGGATTCCCGGATATTGGTCAATGTAAAAGCAACGCCTCCGCCGCGCTTGGAAAGCTGCAGCGCAGAGTTGATGGAGCGGCCAATAGATTCCATGTTGTCTTCGATGCGGAGCAGGAAGCATGAGACGAGTTCGCCGCGTTGCTTCTTTCCGGCATTGAGGAATGTAGGGGTTGCGGGCTGGAAGCGGCCGCTTATAATTTCATCAACGATATGGCGCGCCAGTTCTTCATTACCGCGTGCCAGCAAGAAAGCAACCATAACAACGCGGTCTTCGTATCTTTCAAGATAACGTTTTCCGTCGAATGTTTTGAGTGTGTAGCTGGTATAGTATTTAAAAGCGCCCAGGAATGTCTGGAAACGGAATTTTGCTTTGTATGCACGATTGAACAATTCGTGGATAAATTGGTTGCTGTACTGATCGAGGACTTCCTTCTCGTAATACCCCTCTTCAACAAGATAGTCTAACTTCTCGTCTAGATTGTGAAAGAAAACAGTGTTCTGATTAACATGCTGCAAAAAATACTGGCGAACAGCCATCACGTCTTTGTCGAACTGCACTTCGCCGTTCGGACCGTACAGGTTTAACATTGCATTCAACGCGTGGTAATCCAGCTCCGCTGTTTGCGGAACAACCTCTATTGCGCGAGGCTTTTCAAGTTCCATGACGGCTGCTGCAGATTTTGCCATAGTTCATATACTCCATTTTTTACAATATCGATGTCTTCGGGCGTACCCATCAGTTCAAATTTATAAAGACACGGCACGTGACAACGGGCGGCTATAACGTCACCTGCGTATCCGAAAAATTGACCGAAATTTCTGTTACCCCCCGCAATCACGCCGCGGATAAAAGATCTGTTTTCAGGGTCGTTCAAAAAGCGTATCACCTGCTTTGGCACCGCCCCCCTGCCCTCGCCATCCGCGTAAGTCGGTGTAACGAGGACGAAAGGCTCGGACACTTTCAGCATCACTTCATCCGCATCGAGAGGAATCCTCTCTGCTCTTAACCCGGTCTTTTCAACGAAACGATGGGTGTTGAGCGATTTGCTGGAGAAGTAGACCAGAAGTGTCATGATTCGCCCTCAGGCGGCTACAGTTTCACGCGCGATTGTGTTGATTTTATCGGGACGGAAGCCGGACCAGTGGTCGTCGCCCGTCATGATGACCGGAACTTGCATGTAACCGAGTCCGCGAACCATAGCCAAAGCATTCGCATCTTCGGAGATATCGACAACATTGTACGCAATGCCGCGTTGATCGAGCGCACGGTAAGTGGCAACGCATTGAACGCAGGCTGGCTTGCTGTAAACTGTAATAGACATAATGATCCCCTTCATATGTATTGCACGCGCAAAAATATCGATTGGGAGACACGGTATATGTCGCACAATTCTTAGTTCGCGCCGTACTTTTAACTGTTACGGTAATTGAACGCAGGAGAACCCCACGCACAAAATATAGTACCCCGCCCTGAAATATTGTCAATTGATAGTAATTTAATTGTAACGAATTGCTGTGAGTGATTCTCACTTACAGTGTTTACAATGGGTTATCCTGTGGAACTTTTTGCATATGAAAACTTCATATAAGAAAAATTTAATTTTTCTTGGTATCCGAAGTTGTAAAGCGCACCCAAAAACGAGAATCACCTCTTAAACGCACCGACTCTGGCGCTGGAAAATTCACGATTCGCGTGGTCGTGACATCCAAGTGACTGCGGCCAGAAGACCCGCTGCCATTGAAAACCACGTAAGGGCATAAACAAGATGGTTGTTGCGGAAATGAAGAACCGTCAAGCCACCTACAGGATATTGATTCCCCGAATGGGATTTGTCCGCATCAACAAAGTAAGGCGCTATATCGGTTAGTCCCTTGGCTCGCGCCATCTGATCGATATTGCGAGAATACCAGCGATTATTTTCGGGATCGTTATAACGTAGAAAGGCTTTGGGAGGCTCTGATAAACGCAGAAATCCTGTAATTTCTATTTCATTTTGCTCAAGCGGTTCCAAAACAGGCTGCTTTGACAAATTCTCCGGAATAAAGCCGCGATTAACGAGTACGATAAAGTTACGGTCTGTCCTTAAAGGCGTAAGCACCCAATAGCCGCGCCCCATTTTCGTTACAGCAAGCACCAAAGTGTCTTTTTTTGTAATCCATCTGCCTTTCACCACCACCTTCTGATAAGGCTGCAAGGCATCCCAATGTTCACGCGCGGGTGCAGGCATCGGGGTGGATTTCAGCCCTTGCTCGACAGAAGCAATAAGCGCAAGCTTCCATTCACGTCGTTCCAGCTGCCAGATGCCGAGCGCAAAAAACAAACAAATGCCCAGGATCAAAGGCAGCATGAAAAGCACGTGCCGGCCGGCAAGACGCATCAAAATGCTGCTTCCATTTCATGGCTAGGCATCATGTTTGTGTTCAGGTGATGCATAACCCAAATCGAGCCGCTGATTGCAATTACGACAAGAATTAGCGTAAAGCCGAAGGCGAGAGC
Organism: Micavibrio sp.; assembly: GCA_030824805.1. Classification (GTDB taxonomy): domain Bacteria; phylum Pseudomonadota; class Alphaproteobacteria; order Micavibrionales; family Micavibrionaceae; genus Micavibrio_A. The sequence goes on along the minus strand of JAPJRC010000001.1, from coordinate 104,775 downwards.
GTTCCATCCTCCTTCGGCCTTTCCGTTCATGTGCAAGAAGAAAATCATGTGCACCACCATCTGCACTGCAGCGAACCCCATCAGTATGACGGAATTCCAGATGAGATTGTCGATCACATCGCCCATTACCAGCCAGAACGGAATGGCAGTGAGCACAACGGAAATTATAAAACCAGTTATATAGCCGCGATAGGTGCCGTGGTACGGGCTTTCGTCCAATTCATGCGGGTCTTGTGCGTGCGAATGGCCGTGGCTCATTGGGATACTCCGATCAGATAGACAAATGTGAAAACGCCGATCCAGACAACATCGAGGAAGTGCCAGAACATGCTAAGGCACATCAGGCGGCGGCGATTGGCGGCAATGAGACCATGCTTGGCAACTTGCGCCATAAGCGTGACGAGCCAGATCACGCCGAAAGTGACGTGTAATCCGTGTGTTCCCACCAGCGTAAAGAAAGCAGAAAGAAAGGCGCTACGCTGTGGAACCGCGCCAAGATGGATAAGGTGATGGAACTCATAAAGTTCTATCGCAAGGAAAGCGAGGCCGAACAGACCGGTAATGCCCAACCAGATGAGCGTGTTTCTTACATTTCGATTCTGCATGGCGATCATGGCAAAGCCATACGTAATAGAAGAAAACAGCAGCATCGCTGTGTTCAGGGCAACCAGGTCCAAATCAAACAAATCTTTTGGCGCAGGACCGGCAGCAAAATTTCCGCCGACAACGGCGTATACAGCAAACAACACCGCGAAAATTAAACAATCGCTCATCAGATAAAGCCAGAAGCCCAGCATCGTACTGGAACCTTCAGGATGTGGATGGTCTTTTGGCAGATAAAACTGATCGTCTTTATATGTTTCTACATGTGCCATGGCCTTAGGCCTTTCCATTTAAAAGAGCCGTGCGCGCGTCTTCGGCGAGTGTGACATCCGAAGCAAGGATGTGGTAATCGCGCTTATAGTTAAAGGTGTGGAAGATGGAATAGGCTATGATTGCCACGAAGCTTATTGCAGCAAGCCACCACATATACCATATCAGGGCAAAACCGCATACGGTGCTCAGTCCGCCGATAATTACGCCTGTGCCTGTGTTTGATGGCATGTGAATGTCATTAAAATCCTTGAGGGGGCGTTGGTAGCCGCGGTTCTTCATATCCCACCACGCATCGGTATCATGTATGACCGGCGTATGGGCAAAGTTGTAAGCGGGCGGCGGCGAGGAGGTTGCCCATTCCAGTGTGCGACCATTCCATGGGTCACCTGTGTGATCGCGCAATTGTTCACGGCGCATGAAGCTGACCGCGATCTGGATAAGGAAGGCTGCGATACCGATTGCGATCAGGAAAGCGCCAAAAGCCGCAATTACAAACCATATTTGCAACGAAGGGTCATCGAACACACGCATGCGGCGGGTCACACCCATCAATCCAAGCACGTAAAGCGGAATAAAGGCGAAGTGATAACCCACGATCCAGAACCAGAAAGAGACTTTACCCCAGAACGGATCGAGACGGAATCCGAAAGCCTTTGGAAACCAGTAGTAAATTCCCGCAAACAAACCGAAAAGCACACCGCCGATAATAACGTTGTGAAAGTGGGCTACGAGGAAAAGACTGTTGTGAAGAACAAAGTCAGCGGGAGGCACTGCCAGCATAACACCCGTCATGCCGCCGATGACAAACACAAGCATAAAGGCCAGGGTCCACATCATGGGCAGATCAAAATTGATACGACCACGGTACATTGTGAACAACCAGTTGAAGATCTTTGCTCCTGTCGGAATCGAGATAATCATGGTCGTAATACCAAAGAAGGAGTTTACGCTTGCGCCGGATCCCATCGTGAAGAAATGGTGCAGCCAGACGAGATAGGACAGGATGGTGATAACGACAGTTGCGTACACCATTGAGCTATAACCGAACAGACGCTTGCGGCAGAAGGTTGATACAACCTCGGAATAAATACCGAATATCGGCAGAATGAGGATGTAAACTTCTGGATGCCCCCAGATCCATATCAGGTTCACATACATCATGGCATTACCGCCTAGATCGTTTGTGAAGAAGTTTGTGCCGACATAACGATCAAGCGTCAGCAGTGCCAAAGTTGCAGCCAGAACAGGGAATGTCGCAACGATGAGAACGTTTGTGCAGAGCGACGTCCAGGTAAAGATGGGCATTTTCATGAGCGTCATGCCCGGCGCCCGCATTTTTACGATAGTCGCTATCAGGTTTATTCCAGACAACGTGGTTCCTATCCCCGCTATCTGTAAAGCCCAGAGATAGTAATCAACTCCGACCCCGGGGCTGTAAGCGCTTCCCGAAAGCGGGGGATATGCCAGCCAGCCCGTGCGCGCGAATTCACCTATAAAAAGCGAAGCCATGACAAGCACTGCACCTGCTACGGTCATCCAGAAGCTGAAATTGTTCAAGAAAGGGAATGCAACATCGCGTGCGCCGATCTGCAGCGGGACAAGGTAGTTCATCAGACCTGTCACTAGCGGCATCGCGACAAAGAAGATCATAATAACGCCGTGGGCCGTAAATATCTGGTCATAATGGTGAGCGTTTAGATAACCTTCCGAACCGCCGAAAGCTATTGCTTGCTGTATGCGCATCATGATCGCATCGGCGAAACCGCGCAAAAGCATAATGAGGCCCAGGATCATGTACATGATCCCTATTTTCTTGTGGTCGACGGTTGTAAGCCATTCGCGCCATAACCATCCCCAAAGTTTGAAGTAGGTCATAGCACCGATAACGGCAAGACCGCCCAATGCGACGACAGCAAATGTCACAATAAGGATGGGCTCGTGCAACGGAAGCGAATGGAGGCTCAAGCGCCCAAAGACAAATTCAAGTATTTCAGGATTTATGGTCATTTTTTTACTGCATCATGCGGGTAGAAACAGGGATCAAAAGATTATGGCTCATTAAAGGAGTCAACTCTGGTACACGTGTGATTGGATCGCGCGAAAGCTCGAGTGCCGGATCTGCCGAACAGAGTGCGGAGAAATCATATCCGGTTGACATCAAAAAAGTACCGCGCGCTCTGTTTTTGTCGTATGTCACGCGTTCAGCCAGCATCAGGCCTGCGAGGCCTGCGCCGCCGCGTTCATCGATTGCCATCATTTCACCCATACACATCTTGCCGGGTTCAACACACATATTGATTATTTTGGGATATAGATCCGATTCAACTTTGCCGTAATATGTTACGGCAACATTTTCACTGGGGCGTTCCAGTTTGAGATAGGCAGGCCCGTCGAGCGTTTTTGCTTCGGCACGGACTTTCCTGACCCAGCTATTGAAAGCTGCTTCATCCAGGCTGTGTGCTTTGAACCGCATACGGGAGAAACCGTCGCCGCTGTAGTTAGCAGAAAATCCTTCATACACGCCGTCTTTGTTCATGACGGCATGGAGTTTGGTTTCCATGCCCGGCATCGTATAGATCATGCCTGCCATCGCTGGGACATAGAACGAGTTCATCACCGAGGAGGAAGTCAGACGGAAATGAATAGGGCGATCGGTCGGAACAGCCAGTTCATTGACCGAAGCGATTCCTTGCTCGGGGTAGATAAACAGCCATTTCCAGTCTAATGCCACCACGTTGATTTCTATGGATTTTTCATCCTGCAAGGGCTTTTGCGCCGAAATCCGGGATAATGGGCGGTAGGGGTCGAGCAAGTGCGTGCCCACCCATGTCATGGCGCCGAGACATATAATAATGAGAAGGGGCGCTGCCCAGATAGCAAGTTCCAGCTTGGTCGAGTGGTCCCAGTCCGGCTCATACCGAGCCTCCCTATTCGTTTCACGGTATTTCCAGGCAAAGAAAATCGTCAAGCCCATAACAGGCAATATGATGATAAGCATCAGCCAGACCGAGGCCATGAGCAAATCAGCCTGCTGGGCGGCTATATCCCCGTGGGGGAAAAGCACAATGGTTTTACAGCCAGTTAGCCAGGGCGTTAAAGCCAGTAATGCCGTTATTGCTGGTATTTTTTTAAATTTATTGATCATGACACTTATCTATAGCCTTTTTTGCTGCATAGCGGTATAGGACAATTTATCCAATATCGCCATATTTTAATGGGCCTATATAATCTTGTTTTAGAAGGATCTGATTTGTGAGCCAGACGCAAGCCCCAGCCGATACGACTCTGGAAAAAGACGTACGCCGCCTTCATGCGGGTGGAAAGCATTCTGTCCACCCCAGCGATATTGCGATTGGCGTAATTATTGGACGCATATCCGAATTCTTTGATTTCTTCGTTTTTGCCATCGCCTCGGTGCTGGTTTTCCCGCAACTGGTGTTTTCCTTTGCGGAGCCATACCAGGCGATGATTTATTCTTTTGCAATCTTTTCGCTGGCGTTTATTGCCCGTCCAATCGGCACAATATTGTTCATGGAAATTGACCGCCGTTTCGGGCGCAGCGTCAAAATGACCGCGGCACTGTTCATACTCGGCACATCCACCGTTGCGTTGACCTTATTGCCTTCCTATGAAAATTTCGGAGCATTCTCGATCGCGGTTCTGGCGACTTGCCGTATCGGGCAAGGTCTTGCGTGGGGTGGGACATGGGATGGTTTGGCCTCCTTGCTGGCGCTCACCGTAAAACAGCACAGACGCGGCTGGTACGCTATGCTGCCACAGCTGGGGGCAATGGTTGGACTTGTTGTTGCAAGCGCATTGTTCGCCTTCTTGTTGCACAACCTATCAGCCGAAGATTTCACAGGCTGGGGATGGCGTTATACATTTATTGTCGCATTTGCCATTAATGTGGTTGCTTTGTTCGCGCGTCTTCGCACGATCATGACCCCTGAATACAAAGAACTTTTTGAAAGGCAAGGACTGGTGCCGACTTCGGTGGTGCCGACAATCAAGAAAGAGGGGAAAAATATTCTGGCCGGTGCATTCGCGCCATTGGCCAGTTTCGCTCTGTTCCATATGGTAACCGTTTTTCCCCTCTCCTGGGTATTTCTTTTTACGCAGAACAGCGCGGCCCGCTTTTTGGTCATTGAAATGGTTGCGGCCATACTCGGTACACTCGCCGTTATTGCATCGGGAATTATTGCCGACAGAGCGGGTCGTCGCTCTTTGCTGATATTCACAGCTGGCGCCATCGCGGCCTTCAGCGGTTTCGCGCCGCAGCTGCTGGAAAGCGGAAACGAAATATCTGAAATAGTGTTTATGTTTGTCGGCTTTATTTTGCTCGGGCTTTCCTTTGGTCAATCATCAGGCTCGCTCGCATCGAAATTTTCTCAAGAATACCGTTACACGGCATCGGCACTTACATCCGATCTCGCATGGCTGTTCGGCGCAGGTTTTGCACCGCTGGCAGCATTGCTGCTGGCTTCGAATTTCGGCTTGATGGCATCCGGCGCTTATCTTCTTTCCGGAGCCTTGTGCACCCTCGCAGCCTTTGCCTTGACAGATCCGGGTAGAACCCAAAAACACAAAGATTGATGCATTTGGCGATAGCGCGCGCCACACAATTAGCCAGTACTTTCAAATAAAGCATATTCAAATGCTGCGCTGCGCCTTGAACGTTTATCTATTGACCTTATGATCTTGTGATCCGGGGTAATATATGAACCGAACGCGTACAACTTTGGGAAATCCAGCTTCAGATATACAAGACGACCACATGACCGTGGACGTCTTTTATCCTGAACGACATGATCTCTCCAAAATCGCATTTGTTTTTCATGGGAGGAACGGGACATCGGATTCCCCCCATCTTTGTAAAATGATAGAGCCTTACCTTATAAGAGGTTATCTGGTTGTATCCCCTAACCTGCGCAACTCGGATTGGAATGATAGCGCGGGAACAGGAAAAGGATTTTTAATTTCCACTCACATCCAGGATTGCAAAAGAACAATAGAATGGGCCAAAGAATCTCACAATTCTCTCGGATGGCAGGGAAAAGGTATAGCGCTTTGCGGACATAGCATGGGCGGTTATGCTGCGGCATTTCTGGCAGCGACCACGTACAATTCCATTACAGAGCATGTTCTTGCTGTCGCTCCATTTACAGACGGTGTGCGACATATATTGAACCGCGGGGATATATCTGTTCATCCGGGCGGCATTCAAAGCCTCAAAGAAGAATGCCCGTTCTCTTTAACGGAATGGCCACAACATAGTATATACACGGTAATAGACAAGCTTCACATGCCTGTCACTGTTGCTGTCGGAACTGATGATACTCTGACAACACCTCAGCATGTCCGCGCCTTTTATGATGCACTACCCAACCGTGCCGATATGCTCGTTCTTGAGAATGAACACCATTGCCTTGTCGGAGAATCGGTTCCTAAAATTCTATCGAATTGTATAGGCAGGCTCGAAGATCTCTCTATAGTAAAGCCTCAGCGCTTGAATACTGTTCAGCCAAAGCGGGTTCCTGCTCCATGAGCGATAATTTGGAAAAATGGATAGAAAACCAGCGGGAAATCTGTAAGCAACGCCTGCGCGAGAGCATATCTGCCACACATCTTATCCATGTACGCGAAGCTTTTTCCCAAACGGTTCGCCCGGTGAAAGGCTCCGTGCTTGCATCTCCGGTGTCCGCGCACTGGGATCCGGAACCGGATTATTTTTACCATTGGGTTCGGGACTCTGCGATTGTTATGAGTAGCATCGTCGATCTTGCACTTACAGAAAAAGACAAAAACGAAAGAGAAGTATGGGCTCAAACATTCATAGATTACGTCAGCTTTTCTCTGACCAGCCTGCAAACTGGAAATAGCAGTGAAGGCAATCCTCTGCTGTCTAGCACGCGGGAGGAACTGCACCAGTATCTGCGTAGCAATGGGGAGCTTTCTCAACTTAATGGGGATACGCTTTTAAAAGAACCGCGCTTTAATCCCGACGGAACGCCAGACCTGCAAAACTGGGCGCGACCACAGCTGGATGGCCCTGCCCTCAGAGCACTTGCTTGCCTTAAATACCTTTCTTATTTCTCGGAGTGCAAGGGAACGGTTGCAAATCTTTTGGAAAAAGATCTCAGCTTTACCCTGAAACACGCCGACAGCGCCTGTATAGGTCCATGGGAAGAAGACCATCAGATAGATCAGCATTATTTTACAAGTTTATGCCAGCTCGGCGCCCTGCATCATGGAAAAAATTATATAAACGGTGCGGACAAACCAATACTTGTTCTTAAAACGAACTTGGATAAGCACTGGGATGACAATGCCGGATATTACAGGTCTTTAAGATCTTTGCCCTCGATGTTTGATGCAGGGCAGTTCATGGCAGCCCTGCACGCCGATCTTCCATACGGTTCCCATTCTTTGCAGGATACGAAATTGCAAAGCACTGTTGCGGCCATCGAGTCCTACTTTGCGAATGTCTATGAAATCAACAAAGAAAAAACCGTTGCCTTGATCGGACGCAATCCGGAGGACCGTTATTTCGGCAACAATCCTTGGTTTCCCACCTGCTTCTCGCTAGCAGAATATTATTACAAAAAATCCAAAGGCACTTTTGATAAAGGCGATGCCATACTTACGGCTTTACGAGACTATATCCCTGCCGATGGATCCTTGTCAGAACAGTTCGACCGTGTGAATGGACAACCTGTTTCGGCCAAGCATTTAACATGGAGTTATGCTGCTTTTTTATCCGCCACTCATGCGCGCCAGGAAGCTTTGCGCACTAAGCCGGCTCTAGGAAGGGTCTAATCTCAGGCTTTCGTTTCTGTATATGCGGACTTTCAAAGCCCAGCCTGTCGAGCGCGTTTGTAATTTCCGGACATGACATAAACAAATTCCACAACAGACCAGAACGATGGTTTTCAATCATGACCACGATAGGGCCCTGATCAATCGCCAGATGACTCTGCGCAACCCAGTTTTGTGAGGGATTAAAAGCATCGGCAAATCCAAATTCCGACCACAATTCATCACCACGGTCATCATAAAGATGTCGCAACACTTCCATAGAGTGAATGGGTGTGTACGGTAAGGATGACAGAGCGGCTGTGGGCGCGATCGTACCATCATCGGAAGAACCTATATCAGGATGATCACAATCAGGTTTGTGCACATTGTACCCTTGCGGATTATCGCTTGCGGTAAGACCCCAACAGTTTGCCTGGTATCCTTGATGACCGCGGGGATTCTCCACACAATAAGCGCGGTTTATCAATGTGTGGGAGATATTTTGCTGCCAGTAATCGGCATTCGTGTCTTTTAATCCGCGCGGATCTAGTCCCAGAAAAGAGTAATGCGAGAAAAACAAAGGCCCGCCTCCAGGAGGGCCTAACATTAACTTTTGGTCGTAACGGGTTTCGCCATTCTTGTAGAAATCCCGGCCGCTCGACCAACCTGTTTTATAGACACTTTCAGGAACTGGATGCGTGGGGGATGCAGCCGCCATTATGTGCGTAACGAGTGCTTCGTTCCATCCCGTTACCGGCCATTCGCCCAGCCCTGTGTCAGGGTGGTTAAGCCATTGCAGGTTTTTACCGTCGGGTGTGAGATGTGAATCCCATTCTATCTTTTTCCAGAGCGTATTGATTCTGTCGCGCAAGTTTTCTTCCAGCGGCGTATGGCGCGAAAAATACTGGCGGGCGCTTAAAAGCCCCATGAATAGAAAGGCGGTTTCTACAAGATTGCCACCGTTTTCGGCAACGGGAACAGAGACTTCATCTTCTCCCTCACCCATGGTTTTAAAGAAATTCGCTTTTGCCGTCCTGCCGTCTATGAAATGCGGAAAAACACCATGGTGAGTCCCGACCTGCTCCAGAAAACCTACAATACGTTCAACACGATTGCGCACTTCTCCGCGCTTAAGCCAACCGCGCTCTACACCAGCGATCATGGCCATGACGCCGAACCCGGTTCCGCCTGTCGTAACTGTTTCAGCACAATCATACAGCGTGTATTTCTCGTCCGTCCTGCGTTCGCGCGCCATCCCACAAAGCGGGTGCCCGTAATCCCAGAAATAGCGCAGGGTTTGCCGCTGAACAACATCTAGAAGATCTTTATCATCCAACCCCTTTATAATCCCGACGGGGGTTATCAGCGTTTCTCCATTGCTGTTTTTTTCGAAATTCGCGCGTAGATTCATAGTGCCTCCTTCACAAAGAAAGGTCGTAATTGATAAATTTATTTTTTGTAGGCGCATGCCAGTAGAAAGAAGCATCCTGTAGTTGTTGAGAATTAGGTCCGGTAGAAAATATAAAGTCTCCCTCTTCCCAACGGCGCGCTGTACTGCCCAAATTCTGGGCAACTGAATATGACATATCCTCACGGCGCACCGTAAAGACAACGTTCCGGGATTCACCCGGCTGCAATTCTATCTTTTCAAATCCTTTGAGTTCCCTGACAGGCCTGCTGGAGCGTGCGGCCAGGTCTGTCACGTAAAGCTGAACGACTTCTTTGCCGGAACGCTTTCCTGTGTTTGAAACAACTGTTTCAATGCAAACTTCGCTTTCATCCGCATTAACAGAAATTTTGGGCGTTTGGTGTTGGAATGTCGTGTAAGAAAGGCCGAAGCCAAATGGGTATAGTCCTGTTTTGTGGGAGACATCGTCCGGCATGTCTACATAGCCGTTGCGGAATTTCTGGAATTTTCCTTCATAAGGCCTGCCCGTGGGTTCATGCGCGTAATAGGCGGGTATCTGCCCTTCACTATAAGGAAAGGTTGCCGTTAGCTTTCCTGATGGATTGACAGCACCATATAAAATATCGGCAATACCATTTCCTGCTTCTGTACCACCGAACCAAGACACCAAAATGGCATCCGCCAGTTTATTTTCCTCCGATAACACCAGTGGGCGGCCCGTCATTACAACCGCCACCAGAGGCCTTCCAGTCTCTTTCAGAGCGCGCAACAGCTTCTTTTGCTCTTCAGGTATAATGATCGATGTACAGGAAGAAGATTCTCCGGAATGCTCTTTTGCTTCGCCGACAATCGCCACGATGATATCTGCTTTTTGCGCTGTAGAAACAGCCTCATCAATCATTTCGCCGGGCGTTCGCGCATCAATGCTCACGGATAAATTTTCACGATTATGCACATTCAACCTTTCCGCTAAGACGGCGTCATCAACGATATTGGCGCCTTTTGCGTGAAGAATATTGCCGCGTTTACCCGATAGCGATTGCATGCCCTCAAAAACGGTCACGCAATTTTCGGGATTGCCGGAAACCGCCCAAGTGCCATTCATATTCACCTTGTCATTCGCAAGGGGTCCTATAAGCGCGATACGTGCCGCTTTTTTAAGCGGTAAAATATTGTCATTTTTTAATAGCACACAAGATTCAGCCGCGGCCTCACGTGATAGATCGCGATGTTCGGAAACCAAAGCCACCGGATTGGATTGCATCCTTCTGTAAGGATCCTCGAAAAGGCCCAGATCACGCTTTGCTTCCAGCACACGACGGCATGCTGAATCAATGATGCTTTCTTTCAAAAGCCCGTTACAAACAGAATCTTCCAGTGTCTTCAGATATAATTCGCTAACCATGTCGGCATCGACGCCCGCCTCGATGCCGAGCAAAGCCGCATCTTCACCTGTGCGAGCAACGCGATGATTAAGAAGCTCGAGAACGCCTGTGTAATCGGATACGACGAGGCCAGAGAAACCATATGCTTTTCTTAAAACATCATTGATAAGCTCAGCGTGTGCATGCATAGGCGTCCCATTCACCGTGTTGAAAGCCGCCATGACACTACCGGCTCCGGCGCGAATGCCCGCGACAAAAGGCGGCATATAAACATCGTGCAAACGGGCCGGACTGAGATCTACACCGTCATAATCCCTTCCTCCTTCGGCCGCTCCATAGGCCGCGAAATGTTTAAGGCAGGACATGACCGATTGCGGATGACACAATTCATTGCCTTGGAAACCGCGCACAAATGCTTCGGTATAACGGGAGGCAAAATACGGGTCTTCTCCCGGACTTTCCGCAATGCGGCCCCAGCGCGGATCGCGGGCAATATCTATCATTGGCGCATATACTTGATCTATGCCTTCAGCGCTTGCTTCCCCAGCCGCCACACGCGCTGTCTTCTCTATGAGGTCCATATTCCAAGTGCTGGCTATACCCAGGGGTATTGGAAAAATCGTTCTATGCCCGTGAATAACATCTTCTGCGAACATTAGCGGTATTTTAAGTCGGCTTTCCATCGCAAGATCCTGGAAAGAACGCACCGCCGCCAGAGATTTTATACCGAAAATACCGCCAATCTGTCCGTTGCGTACTTTTTCGGCAACGCCTTCATTGGTAACGGTTCCGGTGAGTGTGTCACCACCAGGCGTTACAAGATTAAGCTGGCCTATCTTCTCCGCCAAAGTCATTTCAAGCATCAAAGCGTCAATATCTATTTTACCCATAAACAAATCCTACTTTTACAATGTTGGTGCAAAACTATGTTGGGAATCGGGCTTTAATTTCTTAAGTGACGCTGCAAAGCTGCTCTTTGTGTGCGCGACACCGTTCGATATTTCAATGATTGTGTCATAGAGCTCCTGACCGTTTCGACCCAAAGGCGGCGCGGGATCGTGCATGACGCTGAGCACTATCGTGTCTGGACAGGCGGCTTTTATAGCTTCGTGAAAATTTATTTTTGCAACAGGATCAAGAGCAGAAGTTGCCTCGTCTAGGAAAAGAACGCCCGGTTTTTGCAGCAATATGCGAGCGAGCACTAGGTTTTGTTTCTGGCCGCCCGAAAGTATGTCTTCCCAACGTTTTCCTTCGTAACCGTCCTGATCCAAATGTTCTGCAAACTGTCCAAGACCCGATATCCGTAGAACCCTTGTAACCGCACGGTCTGTGTGTGCATCTTCATCGTCTGGAATGCATACAAGTTGTTTAAGGTTGGTCTTATTAAGACGGACTTCCTGACATGCATAGAAAGACTTGCTTCCTTTGGGCATGATTATATTTGCTTCCCCATAAGGAAGAAGACCGTTTATCGCACGCAGCATACTGGACTTACCACATCCAGAAGGGCCCTGAATGAGTGTCCATTGTCCCGGACGGAAACGCAGATTATCGGCACGTAAAAACGGTTCCGCATCCTGCCCCTGGTGCATAAGCGACATATTGCGCACACGCATCCCGAATTTTTGGTCTTGCGTATCAAACGTATAATTTGAGTGACCGGATTTCCTGAAAAAATCTTGGCTGTCCTGCACGCGCTCTACCGCATGTACGACTTCTGACACACGTTTATACTGGGCTTTCAGGCCTGATATAGCAGGCATAACATTTATAAGCCAGGAGCAATCATTGATAAAGCTCGTGAACAATTCCGAGCCTGTTATGTAGCCGCGGAAGTCGGTGGCTCCCTGTAGATATGCCGGCAGGCCCGGTGCGTATGCTACAATCCTGTTTGAAAGAGCAGAATACAGGCCATTAAACGCCGAATATCCGGTATGCGCCGTGATCAATTTTTTCCATGCGTGATCAACGTCATCATAAAGTTTGCCATTGATCTTGGACTGGATTTTGGCTGCACCCGAAGACGCAATATGAAGGCCAAGTCGCATCATAGTGTTTAGCTCGCTGCGATAGCTCGCCTCCGTCTCGTCGATACGGTTATTCAGCCTCTCAAGGTATCTTCCTATTTTCCATGCTACGAACGTGTTGATTGGCACATACGCTGCTGCGGCTCCGAACGTCAAAGCCAGCGTTCCATACTCGCCGAAGACTTCCAAACCCTTTACTTCCTGCGTTGTTTTGAGCAAGGCCATGGTTACAAAGAGTGCAGAAGTCGCAACGCTAACCGCGCCGTGCGCGAGCCCCAGCGCCGATCCGGTCATACCCTTCACGGAGTCCTGCCATCTTTGGTCGATATTTCCCGGCATGACAGGAGCGCCAGGTTTTTCTTCTTTTATGCCGTGCGTAAGATGCAGGTAAGTGTGTTTATCGTCGAGTATGGCATCATTGAATTGCGTGTTCAGCCATCCGCGCCATTTTCGGTGAAGATTTTCCAGGAGGAATTTTTTTCCAGGATAAAGCGCAAGATGCTGCAAGGCAGACACGCCAAGTATCGCGCCGCCTACTCCCAATAGATCTTTCAAAGGCGATCCCGATGTCATGGAGGGTAGTTTGGACAACGTGTCCATCATTTCGCCGGCATACTGCGCCATCCAGACATTGCTCTGGCTTGCTGCGGCGATAAAGGCACCAAGGCCAAGCGTATATCCCCACGCCTGTTTCCATTGGTCGGAAACCCAATATGCTTTGATAAGTCCTGTGAAGGTTTGCATGCCCGAGAGAGGGGTCGTATGGTGTGTGCCGCGCAGCAACTCGTTTTTTTCAGCGAGAGAAAAAGAAGCGTTCCTTGCAGCGATTTTACCCATCCACAACATACCTGTCTTAAGGCTTTAACCAGACGATAAGTAGATGTTGTTTTCCTGACAAGGGAAATAACAATATTCCCTAAAGTATCCCTTCAGTTTGTTGCTTGCATTGCACAAAGTAATGCGCTGCAACAACACGTGGCATTGGCCATGTTATGTTGCAGCGCATAATTATAAAAGCAAAAAAATCAGAAGTTCAAAGCTTATAAAAATGGTCTTTGCTCCATATGGGCAATGCAGCATTTTGGAAAGCCGCCCAACAATGGGCTTTATGCCTAAAAAATAAGCTGAGTGACAATGCGTGAGACAGGGTGCCTTTTCGATTGTTATTTCGGCTAGCCACGCTACCCGCGATAAAATTACAAGAACTGGGTCGGCACTAGCAGTTGCAGATGAAATAGTGGATGGGGCGGCCACTTACTGGTTTTTTCCGGCAACCCCTGCTTATTGCTATAATATAAAATTAATAAGCAAAGCAGCCGCATCCCATCGACCACGGATTTTCAAAACCGGGTTTATCCGAACCGTCCAGGCCCAGCCAGCGGGAGAGTTTTCCATCATGTCCCACGCCATGATGCTGGTGTGTGCATCCATGCGCGCACAAAGAAGCCTGCTCGAAGTGCGGCGCATCAGCCAGCGCATGATGCTGGTATCCGCCGAAACGCTTGACCGGGGACCAGTCGGGGCTGACCGGCGGTAAGGGCGCATCATAGCTTTTGAATTCGTCAGCGGCGAAGACAATGCGCCCGCCCACGACGGTCATTAGCGATGTCAGGGCCTTTATATCCTCGTCGGGAACGCTCATATAATCTTTCGACAAAACGGCGAAGTCGGCATATTGCCGCGGTTTGAGCGTGCCTTTGAGCGTTTCCTCGTTGGATTTGTAGGCGCTTCCTTGCGTCCATAGACGCAGCGCTTCCTCACGCCCCAAAAGATTTGAATCGCCATACAGAGAAAGACCGCCGACCGTTTTGCCGGTCACGAGCCAGTACAACGATACCCAAGGGTTGTAACTTGCCACGCGCGTCGCATCGGTACCGCCACCGACGGGAAGCCCCATCTCCAGCATCTTGCGGATCGGCGGGCTCTGCATCGCTGCCTCGGCGCCGTAGCGGTCGACGAAATACTCGCCTTGAAATGCCATACGGTGCTGGATCGCGATGCCGCCGTTAAGGCGCCTGATACGTTCCATGTTTTTTTCTGTGACGGTTTCGGCGTGGTCGAAGAACCAGCGCAAATTCTCGAACGGCGTGTCCTTATTGATCTCTTCAAAAACATCGAGCGCGCGGCCTATAGTTTCGTCATAGGTCGCATGCAGACGGAAAGGCCATTTCTGTTCGACGAGGAAACGGACAACATCGCCCAGTTCCTTCTCCATGGATTTGGCCATGTCGGGGCGCGGCTGCAGGAAATCTTCGAAATCCGCCGCGGAGAAAACGAGCATTTCGCCCGCGCCGTTGTGACGCAAAAACCCGTCGCCATCATAGGGTTTGACGAGTTTCGACCATTTTTGGAAATCGGCCAGTTCGCCGCCCTTGTTCTGCGTAAACAAGTTATACGCGATGCGCACCGTCATCTGGCCATCGGCATGCAGACGGTTGATGACGTTATAATCGTCGGGATAATTCTGAAATCCCCCGCCCGCGTCGATGACGGACGTGATGCCGAGCCTGTTTAATTCCCGCATGAAATGGCGCGTGGAATTGATCTGGTCCTCGAGAGGGAGTTTCGGTCCCTTGGCCAGCGTCGAATACAGAATCATCGCGTTCGGCTCTGCTATCAACATGCCGGTGGGGTTTCCGTTCGCGTCGCGTTCGACACGTCCGCCGACCGGATCGGGTGTGTCTTTGGTGATGCCCACAGCCTTCAACGCCGCACCGTTCAGGAGCGCACGGTCATAAAGGTGTAGGATGAACACGGGCGTGTCCGGTGCCGCCGCATTGATCTCGGCCAGCGTCGGCATGCGGCGTTCTTTGAACTGGAATTCGCTCCACCCACCGACCACGCGCACCCATTGCGGGGCGGGCGTGCGGTCCGCCTGTATCTTCAGCATCAGTAGGGCATCGGCGAGACTTTTCACACCGTCCCAGCGCAGCTCCATATTGTAATTCAAACCGCCGCGTATCAAGTGCGTGTGGGAATCGTTGAGGCCCGGAATAACGCGCTTACCCTTAAGGTCGATGATCCTTGTATTCGCTCCGGCCAGCGCGCGGATATCCTTGTCGCTTCCAGTTGCCATCACTTTGCCGCCTGCAAGGGCCACGTGTTTTATGAATGGCCTGTGTTGACCGACCCGTCGATAAAACGCGTGGCGCTCCTCTCTCCCGTCTCGACATTTGCCACGGCGTTAAAAACAATTTCCGCGGACAAAACGGCCACCTTAGACCACATCTTCGATTACTGATCGACTGTCCATGCGTAAATTTTTGAAATATTCGGGATATGCATTTGGCGTTCTGGTTTTTCTAAGCGCCGTGTCCTTCCTGTGCATGGTCTTGCGGGAAAGCAAAACAATCGAGGAAGTCGCGCCCGAGCAAGGCATGTTTATCACCACGCGCGATGCCAAAGTCTTTGTGCGGGAAGAAGGGCCGGCCAAAGGCCAAAAAATCCTTCTGATCCATGGTACGGGAGCGTGGGGCGAAATCTGGCGTGACACAACGGATATATTGGTCGAAAAAGGTTTCCGCGTCATCACAGTGGACGTGCCCCCGTTCGGGTATTCCCAAAAACTCATCGGGTCTAGGTCTTACAACACTGGAAAACAGGCCGACAGAATTCACGACGTGCTCACAGCGCTGAAGGCCGACAAATTATATGCCCTGTGTCATTCCGTGGGATGTCGGGCGATGACAGAAGCGGTCTTGAAAGACCCGTCAAAATTTTCGAAATTTATCCTTGTCGACCCCGCACTGGGATTTTCCAAAAGCAAGAACAATCCGTCTTTCCAGCAAAATTCGCCGGGCTTTTTGACAAGAATTATGCTGGCGCCGAGCTTTGTCCGCACCTCTATCATCGCCGCCTATGGGTCCAATCCATGGTCTATAAAGCCGATATTCAGTTCCTTCGTCTTCAACAAAGCTTCGGTCACCCATGAAAGACTGGTGACGCTGAAAAGGCCGCTCGCGATCGAGGACATGACACGGGCGCAAGGTGACTGGCTGGAAAACCTTTCTGTCAACGAAGACCATTCCATGTTTACAAAATTTGACGCCTATAACTCTTTGGAAATGCCCGTGCTTCTGATCTGGGGCGACCAAGACAATATTACCCCTCTGTGGCAAGGTCAGGCGCTGGTCAATTTTTTCAAAAAGGCCCAGCTTCAGGTCATCAAAGACACAGGCCACATTCCCTATCTGGAAAAGACCGACGAGTTTAATGAAAAACTCATGGGGTTTTTAAAGGACAACCGTTAGCATTCAGAGCAAATTTTTTGCCCATCCCCTAGTTGTGTTGGATTGTAAAAAAATGGTGGATGGGGCTGGATTCGAACCAGCGTACGCTCGCGCGGGCAGATTTACAGTCTGCTGCCATTAACCACTCGGCCACCCATCCACGGGTGAAGTTTGCAGACCGCATAAAAAAAGGTTTTGCCCCCCAATGTCAAGTGTGCGATGACCTTTTTATGGCGAAACCACCAAAAAGAACCGGAAACGGTAAAAACTCTGGCCCCCAAGGTAATAAAGCGGGTGCACGGAGCGGCAGAAACTCTCCCGAAAAACGCGGAAGTGGCGGTGATTTCGCGCGGGACAAAAGCTCCAAACGCGGCAGTTTCCGGAAAAGCGAACAGGAAAAACAGGGTAAGAAATACGTCCCTGCCTCTGTCCGCGGCCGTCCCGAGAGAGACCGCCAGGAACCGCGTCGCGAGGAACGCGATCGCCGCTTCGAAAAGGACCACCGCGAGCCTAAAGGTCCCAAGATCAAGGCCGACCTTTTCGGTTTGCATGCTGTCCGCGAGGCTTGGCACAACGAGAAAAGATATGTGCACGCACTCTTTGTTACGGAAGCTGCTCTGAAGGAATTCGAACCCCATCTTAAAACTACGGCCAAACGCCCTGCGCCGCAGATCGTAACCAAGGATGAACTGGACAAGGCATTCCCGTCCGGCACTGTGCACCAGGGCATAGCCCTGTCCGCCCAACCACTGGCCGAACAGAGCGTGATGGATCTTATTATAAAAGGCACGGCAAAGGATAAGTCGGTTATTGTCGTGCTTGATCAGGTTACAGATCCGCACAATATAGGCGCAATCATGCGGTCCGCCTGTGCGTTCGGTGCAGACGGCATTGTCATGCAGACAAAGCATGCGCCCGAAATGGTGGGCGTTCTGGCCAAAACTGCCTGCGGCGCTGCGGATCATATTCCTGTTGCCTACGAGACCAACCTTTCCCGCGCCATCGAGAAGCTGAAAGAGAATCATTACACCGTCATTGGTCTGGATGAGCATTCGGAAAAAACATTCGATGCCCTGCCCGCTTATGACCGTTCGGTGCTTGTGCTTGGCGCCGAAGGACCCGGCATGCGCCGTCTGGTCAAAGAACATTGTGACGTTTTGGTAACATTGCCGACGAAGCCTCCAATCGCATCTTTGAATGTGTCCAACGCGGCTGCGGTCGCCCTTTACGCCCTGCTCAAAGATTAAGCGCCTACATTGTCATTATGAATAATAAAATCCCCAGCCTGTTTGGGCCATGCGTGTGCTTGCTTGGACCCCAAGGCTTAAATGTGGTTAAACCGTAGGATGACACCCCAAAATGACGAAATCTTCCTGGTCGACGGCTCCGGTTACATCTTCCGTGCGTATTTTGCCCTCCCACCTTTAACGCATAACGGCATGCCGGTAGGCGCGGTGCTTGGCTTTTCCAGCATGCTTATGAAGATGCTGAAGGATCTCAACGCGCCGTATATTGCTGTGATTTTCGACGCGGCCAAGAAAAACTTCCGCTATGACATTTACGATGAATACAAGGCCAACCGTGAAGAAGCGCCGGAAGACCTGATCCCGCAATTCCCCCTGTTCCGCAAGGCCGCCGAAGCCTTCGGTATTCCTGCTCTGGAAGTTGAAGGCTACGAAGCCGACGACCTGATCGCCACATATGCGCGGTGCGCGCGGGAACAAGGACGCAAGGTCACTATTGTGGGTACGGACAAGGACCTCATGCAACTCGTGAATGATGATGTGCGCTTGTACGATCCTATCAAGAACAAATATCTTGGTGCCGAAGATGTGTTTGAAAAATTCGGTGTAACACCCGACAAAGTCGTCGATGTGCAGGCATTGTCCGGCGACAGCGTCGACAATGTGCCGGGCGTGCCTGGTATCGGCGTCAAGACAGCCGCGCAATTGATTACCGAATACGGGTCTTTGGAAAACCTGCTCGACAAGGCGGGTGACATCAAGCAACCCAAGCGCCGTGAAGCTTTGATCGAGAACCGTGCCAAAGCCGAAATTTCGAAAAGGCTCGTGAAGCTTGATGACAACGCTCCAGTACCCTTGAAACTGGAAGATCTGAAAGCGCACGAGCCGGATCAGGCCAAATTGGTAGAGTTTTTAAAAGATCACGGGTTTAAATCTTTGCTCAATCGCATGGGAGAAAGTGAAGCTGCCGCAAGCGTCACATCCACCATCAAGCAGGAAGCGACGCGCAAGGTTGCACCTCCAGCTATCGACGAAAAACCCGAACCTCTGGCCCCGCCTGTCCTGCCCGATATTGCGCAGAACGAATACACGCTGATTCAGGACATGGCGACGCTGCAGCTCTGGATTAACGGTGCTTATGAAAGCGGCTTCCTTGCCATAGATACGGAAACGACAAACCTGACGCCGTCATCCGCAGAACTGGTTGGAATTTCATTGTGCTATGAGGTTGGCCGCGCCGCTTATCTCCCCCTCGGTCATAAAAGCGCAGCAACAGATCTGTTGAGCGGCGGCGAGGAGATAAAACAGATTCCCCTGACCGAAGCGATTGCCGCTTTAAAACCAATCCTTGAGGACGACAGTGTTTTAAAAGTCGGCCACAACGTAAAATACGATTGGCAGATGCTTAAAAAGCACGGCGTTCATATGTCGCCATGCGATGACACTTTGTTGATGTCTTATGTTCTGGACGGCGCACGCAACAATTCGATGGACGAGCTTTCAAAAAACCTGCTCAACCATGAAACAATAAAATATGACGACGTTACCGGGACCGGGAAAAAACGTATCACTTTTGATTATGTTCCGCTTGATAAAGCGCTTACCTATGCCGCCGAAGATGCCGATGTAACGGCGCGTTTCTATCATCATTTCAAACCGCGGCTTGCAACCGAAGCCATGTCCTATGTTTATGAAGATATTGAACGACCGCTAATCCCGGTTATTGCGGAAATGGAACTGACCGGCATCAAGGTCGACCCGGCAATTCTCAGCCAGATGAGCAATGATTTCGGCAAAAAGCTTGTAGAGCTTGAGGCCGATATCCAAAAGATGGCGGGCACGCCGTTCAATGTGGGCTCACCCAAACAGATGGGTGAAATCCTTTTTGAAAAACTTGGACTTCCCGGTGGATCGAAAACAAAAACCGGCCAATGGTCGACAGATGCCGGCGTACTGGAAGACCTGGCCGCGCAAGGGCATGAGATCGTCAAAAAAATTCTTGAATGGCGCATGCTCTCGAAACTCAAGAGCACATACACAGATGCATTGCAGGAGCAGATCAATCCGCGCACAAAGCGCGTGCACACATCCTTTTCCATGGCGGGTACCAGCACGGGGCGGCTGTCCTCTACGGATCCCAACCTTCAGAACATTCCAATCCGCACCGAGGAAGGCCGGAAAATTCGTGAGGCTTTCGTCGCCGAAGATGGCTGCACGTTGCTTTCGGTTGACTACTCGCAGGTGGAGCTTCGTCTGGCGGCCGAAATGGCCGGCGTAAAAGCGCTTCAAAATGCGTTTCGTGATGAAGTCGATATCCATGCGCTGACTGCCAGTCAGGTTTTCGGCGTACCCCTCGAACAAATTACTCCGGAAATCCGCCGTCAGGCCAAGGCCGTCAACTTCGGCATCATCTATGGCATCTCCGGCTGGGGTCTGGGACAGCAGCTAGGCATTCCCGCCGGCGAAGCGAACGCTTTTATCAAACGCTACCTGTCCACGTTCAGTGAAATACAAACTTACATGGAACGAACCAAAGACGAGGCGCGCAAGTTCGGCTATGTGAAAACGCTGCTGGGGCGTAAATGTTTCATTCCCAATATCACGGCTTCAAATCCGGGATGGCGTGCGGGCGCCGAAAGGCAGGCGATCAACGCGCCGCTGCAGGGCACGGCCGCCGACATCATGAAACGTGCAATGATTAAAATCCCGCCCGCCTTAAAAAATGCCGGACTACAGACAAAGATGCTGCTTCAAGTGCATGACGAATTGATTTTCGAAGTGCCTAACGCAGAGCTGGAGCAAGCGAAAAAGCTGATAAAATCCATCATGGAAAATGTGGTCAATTTGAATGTGCCGCTGGTTGCAGAGGCAGGATCAGGCCACAGCTGGGCAAGCGCGCATTGATTATTGGTTGCTGGAGACCTGAGCTGACACAGGCGGCGTTTTGTTTACCGATCCTGCCGCAAGAATATAACCGGTGCGGGGGTTTTGCGCGATAATGGCAAAACCGCCATTGTCCGGATTGAATGCAGCCTGAATGGCGCGGGCTTCCGGTGCACCGCCCCACTCACCCAGATCGCGCATTTCACTGACCACGTTAAAATACGTAACCGTCTTGCCGAGGTTGTTGCCTTCGGTAATCGCCATGGATTTCGGCGCATCGTACACCGCCAGCCACAATTTTACAGGCGCGCCATCTGTGGCAACGGCAGGCAACGTATAGTTATATGTATCGCCTCCCGTTTCTATGAAATCGATAGTTTTAATCTTTTCTGCACGGCCTTTCATGATAGCGGCACTGACTTTGCTCGCTTCATAACCGATCATGTCCATATGGCCGTTAACGACCAGTTGTGGGGTGTAGCGCGGGCCGGTGCCTATCAGGCGGTTGTAATCGCCCTGACGCTTCGTGCAGAAAGATTTTCCGAGATTGTTTTTTCGCACCGTAAAATAATCGACGTGGCACGAAAGGCCGATCACGCTCTGCTGCTGGATCATATGGCCCATAAGTTCATCCGCAGGCGGGCAAAAGGCGCAGCCCTGCGATGTAAAGAGTTCAAGCACCACGGGCGCAGGCACCGAAGGCGGCGCAGCCGGCACGGTTTGCGCTGTAATTAACGGAGGCGCGCTGCTTTGGGCAAATGATGGCACAGCCATAAGGCATGCCAGTGCGAAAACGGAAATGGTGCGGATCATGGCCACATCTTAAAGGCCCTTCCCTTTTTAGCCAAGCCGCGATATGGGATGAATAACATCATATTCAAAGGAAATTTCCGATGGCCGACCATTCGACCTACCGCAAAGACTTTCCCGTTTCCTGGGATGAAATGCACAGAAACGCCAAGGCGCTGGCCTGGAAGCTGCTCGGCAAAGGCCCGCTCGAAGGCGGCAAATGGAAAGGCGTTCTGGCGATCACACGCGGAGGCATGGTTCCGGCCTGCATCATGGCGCGCGAGCTTGAAGTCCTGTTGATCGAGACTTTCTGTATTTCCACCTATGACGTTAAAGACATGGGCAAATCCAACATCCTGAAAATGCCCTCAGGCGTGGACAATCAGGGCGAAGGTTGGATCGTCATTGATGACCTCGTCGACACGGGCGGCACGTTCCGCATCATCCGCGAGCATTTCCCGAAGGCCCATTTCGCCTGCATCTATGGCAAACCAAAAGGTCTCGATACGGTCGACACCTTTGTTACCGAGGTCAGCCAGGACACATGGATCCATTTTCCGTGGGATCTGGAAATCCAGTACGCCCATCCGCTGGCGCGCCGCGAGGAGCCGAAGGCCTAGAAAAGGCTTGATTTCAGCGGCTGAAGGACGCTATAACCCCTCATTCCATATGGTCTGGCTAGAAATATCGGCTGCCTCGACCATATTTTATTGAACTCTTTCAAGGAGATAGAAATGCCGAAGATGAAGACGAAAAGCAGCGCCAAAAAGCGCTTCTCCCTGACATCGTCAGGAAAAGTAAAGTTCAAGCAGGCCTCCAAAGGTCACCGCCTGATGCAAAAACCAAAATCTATGAAGCGTAAAGCCAAGGGCACGGACACGATGGCCCCGGGCGATGCCGCAAAAGTCATCAAGAGCTTCATGCCATACTGCCGCGCGTCCAAAACGACGACCAAGGCAAAAGCACAAGCTGAAGGAGGTAAATAATGGCACGCGTTAAAGGAGGCCCTCGCGCCCACGCCCGTCACCGTAAGTTTATCAAGGCTGTAAAAGGCCAATACGGTCGCCGCAAAAATTGCTTCCGTACAGCGAAACAGGCTTACGAAAAAGCAGGTCAGTACGCCTATATCGGCCGCAAACAGAAGAAACGCAATTTCCGCTCCCTGTGGATCCAGCGTATCAATGCTGCTGCCCGTATCAATGGCGTCAATTACTCCACATTCATGAACGGCCTGAACAAAGCCGGTATCGAACTGGACCGCAAAGTATTGTCCGAGATCGCAATCCACGATCCGGCAGCCTTCGCGGCTTTGGCCACGGCTTCTGCCGCTGCCCTGCAAAAAGCAGCTTAAGCTATACAAGATTTAAACAGCCCTTCGGGGCTGTTTTTTGTTGCCCGGTTATGCCTTATGGAATATAACAATACCGATTTTGACAGGAGGACCTTATGGGCGCAGTTCGTGAATTTTTAAACGATATTTTTGGCAATGGCGGCGGTCTTCGCGCCACGTTTGCAAAAATGATGCAGGAGGATGGTTCCGACAAGGAATTGCAACTGACTCCTGACATGGAAGAAAACGCTGAACAAACACCTCGCTGCCGCGCGGGTTTCGAAGGTCTTTACGACAGGCTGGTAAAGCCAAACAATGACGGCGGACCGAACTAATCATCCAGACAGCCCTTCAGGGGCTGTTTTCTTTTGTGCGGAATCCCGTTACAAAAATTGCATGACCTATCTCGCTGTATTTGACTGGAACGGGACACTGTTCAACGACACACCCGCAACGCACATTGCGACCAACGCATGTCTGCGCAGCTTTGGACGTCCCGAAATAGATGTTCACACGATGCAGGAAACATTCACATTTCCGCTTATCCATTTTTACGAGAAGATGGGTGTGCCGCCTGATGAATATCTTGCCCGCGCCAGCGACGAGGGCAACACTTATATCGAAGCCTATGAACCTGCTTCACTTGATTGCCCTGTAATGGATGGAGCCTTCGAACTGCTTGAATGGTTGAACGCGCGGAACGTGCATTGCATGATTCTGTCGAACCATCTGCAGCCTTGCCTCGATGCGGATGTCGCACGTCTCGGAATCACGCCCTATATGAAACACATCTCCGGAAATCTTGAAAAAGCCACGCTCACGCGGGGGCTTTCAAAGCAAATCCGTCTGGAAGCCTACATGAAGGAACATGGTTTTACGGCGAACCGGACTTTTATTATAGGCGATTCCCATGAGGAGCCGGAAGTGGCCAAACGGCTGGGACTTCTGGGGATCAGCATAGCAGGCGGCTTGCTCTCGGCCTCTCGCTTACAAAAATACAAGGCGGACCATATCATCGAACATTTGTCCGAGGTCCGCCCCATATTGGAAAAAAGCTGGAATCTAATTTAGTCGTCCAGCGTTTCTTTTGTAATCTTGCCGCTGGTAGCATCCACCTCTACATCAAATTTCTTGCCGTCTTTACGGCCCTCGATTTCCCATTCACCGTTTGGCGTATCATCATCGAAATCAACATCATGCGGATCTGTATAACCGGCATCGGTTACGACTTTGATTGCAGCCTCTTTCGTAATGTGGTTTGGACCGGGCTTTTCATCCGCCAGGGCAGCGGCGGCACTTATCATTAACAGGCCCGAAGCAAGAAGCAGAGTGCGTGCGGAAATTGTCATCGTACGGGTCATGGTTTTCCTTTCAGATTATTGATGTCTTTTAACCTAGACGCATAATCGCTCCGATCAATCCATCTTCATGGAAAAATGCGCCGACGGCAAAATTTTCTCCTGCCATTCAATATTTCCTTTAAACGGAATCAACGGGTTAGCGGCGCGGTTTTAGGCATGAAAATTGCATCGTATTTCCTGTATTTTTAAGGAGATATTTTATGCCTAGCATTGCATCCGGCTTTTCTGCCTTTACCGCTCAGGGTATAGACGCATCCAATAAGAAAATGACCGACCAGGAGATCGCGCGCTGGAAAAAGCTTCAGGAATCTACCGGCACAGGAGCGGCCAACATCGCGTCACAGATTGCCAAGCCTGTCGATTTATCCCAGGTCAAGAAACTGGACGCTTCTCTGGCAGTTCGCCAGGCATCTCCCGAAGAAAAAGCACAGCTCCAGAAAATACGGGAACTTGCATACACGAAAATCACCAATCTCGATGAGTTGGCAAACCATCCATCGCAACAGATCTATGCCGAAGTCAAAGTGGATGGAAAGGTTGTGGCCACATTGTACAACAGCGGCGCGGCACAAACCTCAAACGCTTTGGGCGGCAAACTCGGCAAGCTTCCAAGCATGGGTGAAGAAGAGCAAAGCACCGGTCCCGAACTCGCGCAAAAACGTGCGGAAGAAATTGCAGCAGCACTGGGCGGCAGCGTAGAAATTTCGGGAACGGCCCTGACGCAAGCCGACTATATAGCCGTGCCTGCTTTCAAGCCGGAATTTAAAGTGGATTACGAGGCGATGGAGCGTGATATCCAAACCGCCTTGGGACGCGTGGCAACATCGCAGACAGCAACGGACACGCAAAAACTCGCCGCCGCAGACAGTGTCGATAAAAGCGTGGTGGATGAGTTTCTGGAATTCAATTCCAAGTCATGGGAAGAGCGCATGCGCACGATGATCCTGAATTCCATGGGCTTGAAGGAAGAGAATCTGGCCACCATGTCCGCCGCCGAGCGCGAAAAGATAGAGGCCAAAATTAAGGAAAAAATCGACGAGGAGGTCGAGAAAAAGACCGGCATGGCCGTGGGGAGCGCTGCCAGCGCTGTTTAAGGCATCCTAACGCCTTAAAATCCCTCGAAATTCGCTGGAATTACCCCGATTTTTGGGGTTATATACCCTCCATGACGAACATAGCCCAGTTGAAAGAAGAGCTGACGGCCCAGATCGCCGCAGCCAATGACCTCCAGTCCCTAGAAGAAGCTCGCATAACCGCGCTTGGCAAAAAGGGGCGCATCACCGATTTGATGAAATCCTTGGGCGGCATGGATCCCGAAGCGCGCAAAACATTCGGCGCGCAAGTCAATGCGTTGAAAGACGAAGTCGCAGCGCTTATCGATCGTCAGGAATCGGGCCTTAAGAAACAGGCGATGGCCGAAAAGCTTGCCGTTGAGACCATCGACGTCACACTGCCCATCCGCCCCGAACACAAAGGCACGATACATCCGATTTCACAAACGATGGACGAGCTTATTTCCATCTTCGGTTCCATGGGTTTCGAACTGGACGAAGGTCCGGATATCGAGGACGACTTCCACAATTTTTCTGCATTGAACTTTCCGCCCGGCCACCCGGCGCGCGAAATGCACGACACGTTCTACCTGCCGGACGATCCGGAAGAAAAAGGCGAGCACGCGAAAAAGCTTTTGCGCACGCACACATCCACGGTGCAGATCCGCCATATGATCGGCAAGAAACCTCCGTTCAAAATGATCTGCATGGGCCGTGTATACCGCTCCGACTATGACATGACGCACACGCCTGTTTTCCATCAGATCGAAGGCCTCGTCATCGACAAGAACATCAATATGGGTCACCTGAAAGGCTGCCTTACGGATTTCCTGTCTGCCTATTTCGAAGTCTCCGATCTGCCGGTGCGCATGCGCCCCTCCTTCTTCCCTTTCACCGAGCCGTCAACGGAAGTGGATATTGGATGCAGCCGTGTGAACGGCGAGCTCAAGATTGGCGGCGGTGATCGCTGGCTCGAAATTCTTGGTGCCGGTATGGTTCACCCCAATGTGCTCAAAGCGGTGGGTGTCGATCCTGAAGAGTATCAAGGCTTTGCCTTCGGTATGGGCATCGAGCGCATCGCCATGCTGAAATACGGCATACCCGATCTTCGCACTTTCTTTGATTCTGATGTGCGGTGGCTGGACCATTACGGCTTTGACCCTATGGACCGTCCAAACCGAACGACCGGTACAAAATAAGCATTTCCCGGTTCGGCGATTTTTATTGCAAATCCGCTCAGCCATGCATAAATTACATGCCATACATGCATAAGCAGAGGTGTGTAAGCTATGTTAAGTCTATCCCCATCCTTCGAGGCCGCCGAACCATGCCCAAATCGGGCAAAACTCGTCGAGGCCGGCGCGTTGTTCAAACAGTATTTTGAGGCACGCGGCGTGGAAATCGACCCTGTCATCACGTACGAGACGGCCAAAAATTACGCTGTTCTGCTCATTAAACCCGCAGGCAATACAGAGTTTGCAGAGCTCGCCGGAGCTTTTGCCGAACTTTCAGAACATAGATGCGACATACATAACACCGCATTAGGTGACGTTGCTGTGGCCATAGAAGAAGATGGACCCAAGCAGGGATTTTTGATGATGGCGGGCATGATGATCGTCCAGGACCTCGCGCGCTGTCTTCCTTCGCAGCAAGAAGAGGCGCCCGCACATGCACCCGCGCTAGCGACCCTCACGCTGTGATGTGCTAAATTTACACATAAACACTTGGATTTTTGCTGTTTTTGCCGTTACATAACCTCCTGATTAAAAAGGTATAGGTTATGAAATTTACGCTCTCCTGGCTTAAGGATCATTTAGACACGTCCTCCTCTCTTGATGAGATCACGACCAAGCTGACCGCGCTTGGTCTCGAACTCGAAGATGTCGAGGATCGTGCGGCGACATACGCGCCTTTCAAAGTGGCCCATGTTGTCTCAGCCGAAAAACATCCGGACGCCGACAAGCTGAAGGTCCTTATCGTGGATACGGGCAAGGAGAAGCTGCAGGTGGTATGTGGCGCGCCGAATGCACGGGCGGGCATGAAAGGAATCTTCGCACCGGACGGATCGTTCATTCCAGGCACAGGCATCACGCTGAAAAAGGGCGTGATCCGCGGGCAGGAATCCAACGGCATGATGGTCTCCGAACGCGAGATGGGATTGTCGGACGAGCACAACGGCATCATCGAAGTTGATGCCAAATATGAAATTGGCACAGCGTTCGCCGAAATTTACAATCTCAACGACCCTGTGATCGACGTTGCCGTTACGCCGGACCGTGCGGATTGCGCCGGCATTCGCGGCATCGCGCGCGACCTTGCCGCAGCAGGTCTTGGAAAATTAAAACCTATCGATGAAACTCCCGTAAAAGGCACATTCAAAAACCCTGTGTCGGTCAAAATCGAAGACGAAGGATGCCCTCTTTTTCTCGGCCGTTATATCCGCGGCGTAAAGAACGGTCCCTCACCGGACGCGTTGCAGGCAAAGCTGAAAGCTATTGGACTTCGTCCGATATCGACACTGGTCGACATTACAAACTTCTTCACCATGGCGTATGCACGCCCTCTGCACGTGTTTGATGCCGACAAACTAAAAGGCAATATTACCGTGCGTTCGGCAAAGAATGGCGAAACGCTGGAGGCTCTAAACGACAAAACATACACATTGTCCGAAGGCATGATAGCAGTGTGCGATGACAGCGGCGTACTCGGCCTCGGCGGTATCATAGGCGGCTCTTCCACGGGCGTCAGCGACGATACAGTCAATCTGTATCTGGAATGCGCGTATTTCGATCCCTATCGCATCGCCAAGGCCGGCCGTGCGCTGGAAATCATATCCGATGCACGCTACCGCAACGAACGCGGCATAGATCCGGAATTCACGCACACGGGCATAGAACTTGCCACCAAGATGATCCTCGAACTCTGCGGGGGCGAAGCTTCCGATGTGTTCGTGGCAGGCAAAACGCCAGATTGGAAACGCTCCTATGATTTCGATCCAGCTTTCACGGAAAAACTGACAGGCGTCGATGTTCCTGAAAAACGCCAGATTGAAATCCTGCAAGCGCTTGGTTTCGAAGTAGGCGGAAAGAAAGCCACACCGCCGTCATGGCGCGCCGACATCGCGGGCAAGGCCGATCTCGCCGAAGAAGTGGTGCGTATCGAAGGGTATGACAAGATACCAGCCTTGTCCGTAAACACGGGTGCGAAGCCCGCGGAAACAGAAAATTTCGCGCGCTCAAGAAAAGCCCGTTCGGCCTTGGCGGCACGCGGTCTTTATGAATGCGTAACCTGGTCGTTCATGAAAAAGGAAACCGCAGCGTTGTTCGGCTCCAACGACAATCCTGCGCTGGCACTGACAAACCCTATATCGTCCGAACTTTCACAGATGCGTCCCAGCATTCTGCCAAACCTTATCGAGGCGGCACAGAAAAATGCAGACCGCGGATACCAGAACACAGCTTTGTTTGAAGTGGGCCCTGCTTTTTCCTCTGTTAAGAAAGACGGTCAGAAAACCGTTGCAGCAGGCGTTCGTCATGTATCGAAGGGCTCGCGCCACTGGTCCGGCACAGATGCATCCCGCGCTGTAGATGCACTGGATGCCAAAGCCGATGCCTTGGCTGCTCTTGCCGCCGCCGGTGCTCCTACGGGCAATCTACAGGTTAGCCGCGATGCTCCATCCTATTATCATCCCGGCAGATCGGGCTCACTGCGACTGGGCGCAAATGTTTTGGCCTATTTCGGCGAAATACACCCTGCAGTTCTCGATAACATGGGAGTAAAAGGCCCTGTTGCCGCGTTCGAAGCATTTTTAAACAACGCGCCCTCACCGAAGAAAAAAGGCTCGGCCAAGCCGCTGCTGTCCTTGTCGCCATTCCAGCCGGTACAACGTGACTTTGCCTTCCTCGTCGATGACAAGATAGAGGCCGACGCCCTCATAAAAGCTGCACGCAGCCCGGATAAGATGATTGAAGCCGTCGAAGTGTTCGACATTTACAAAGGCAAAGGCGTCGAACCGGGTAAAAAGTCTGTCGCCATCAACGTTATCATCCAGCCGAAAGACAAAACACTTTCGGATGTCGAGATCGAAACGATAGCGAAAAAAATCGTCGAGGCCGTAACAAGCAAATGCGGCGCGAGTTTAAGAAGCTAAATTAAAAGGCCGGTTTCACCGGCCTTTTCCTTATCCATTCTTTGTTTTTTCTTCGAGCAAAATATCCTTGCGTGACAACTTGCCGATCATAGTCTTCGGCAACGGCTTGTCCCGGAATTCCACCTGCCGCGGAATTTCCATCGGCGAAATACGGGTAGACAGAAACTCTTTCAGTTGCTCAACGGTCAGTGTTTCGCCTGCTTTGAGTTTGATCCAAGCCTTGACGATTTCACCGCGGCTTTCGTCCGGAAGACCGGCCACGATAACTTCTTCCACCGCTTCGTTTTGGTAGATCGCCTCCTCTACGTTGCGTGGATACACGTTATATCCATTGGTGATGATCATGTCCTTCAGGCGGTCAACAATGAAAATATATCCATCCTGGTCCATGATAGCTATGTCGCCCGTATACAAGCGGCCGTCTTTTAAAATATCGTTGGTTTCGGCTTCTTTGTTCCAATAACCTTTCATGACCTGCGGGCCGCGCACGCACAGCTCTCCACGTTCGCCCAACGGCAACGGTGTCTTTTTATCGTCCGGATTTATAATTTCTACTGTTGTGCCCGGGAACGGCAAGCCTATTGAACCTGCTTTGTTCAACCCCTGACACGGGTTGGCGCTAACCACGGGTGAAGATTCGGTAAGGCCGTATCCTTCGATCACGATACATCCCGTGTTCTTTTCGAAGCTCTTCTTCACCTCAACTGGCAGCGGCGCGCCGCCCGATATGCAGGAGCGAAGCGAGCGTAGATTGAATTTCGAAAGTTTTTTGTGATTGTTGACCGCGTTATAGATCGCAGGCACCGCTGGAAAATACTGCGGCTGTTTTTTATGGATGAGCTTGAGCGTTGCTTCAAGTTCAAAGCGTGGCAGGGCCACGATTTCCAGCGCGTTCCGTACAGAGAAATTCATTACCGTTGTCATCGCGAATACATGAAAGAACGGCAGGACGCCCAGCATCTTTTCCTGCCCCGGCACCACTCCGGTCAGCCACATACAGCATTGCTCGGTATTCGCCACCACATTCTGATGGGTCAGCATCGCGCCTTTGGGCGTTCCTGTTGTACCACCCGTATATTGTATGACAGCCACATCATTGATTGGATCGATATCAACCGGCAAAGGGGCATTCTGGTGGTTGATAGCATCGTGATACCACGTCACAGCGCTATCATTCCCGATTACGGCCAGTTCTTTTTTCTTTACCAGAGGAAAGAGTATATTTTTCGGGAAAGCCAGCATCGATGTAAACTTGGCAACGATAAGATGCTCCAGACATGAGTTGCCGAGCATCTTTTTCATTTTGCCATACAGAAGTTCTAGGTCGGCTGTAATTATAGTATCCGTACCGGAATCATTGATCTGATGGGCGAGTTCTTTTTCGGAATAAAGGGGGTTGTAATTCACAACTGTCGCACCGGTTCGTACGACGGCATAATAGGCAATCACGAAAAGCGGACAATTTGGCAGAAACAAACCAACGCGACGTCCTTTGCCTATGCCTCTATCCTGCAGAGTACGTGCCAAGCGGCAGGCCTGCGAGTGGATCTCCCCCCAGCTAAGCTTGTAATTTAAAAAATCAAACGCCGGACGATCAGGATATTTGGCAGCGGTCGCATCGAGCATATCGAAAACCGGATATACCGGAATATGCGCGTCCCAGTTTATGCCCTTGGGATAAGAATTCTTATATAAAGCGGGCGACTGTACGGTGGTTGTCATTACGATGGCTTCCCCTTTGATCAAAACCTTTGAAAATAAAAGACAAGTTTCACTGAAACCCGCTTTTATTTTACCAGCCGCACCCGCTTGGAACCAAACCAAAAGAGCATGGTATGAGGACATTGTTGTTTTGCATTACAGCAAATATTTTTTGGGGCTAGATAAGGGCCTGTTTTTGATGATATATATGTATACTGAGTTGCATTAGTATTTCTTTTACACTTTCGTGTTTCGCGTATTTAGTATCTGTCAGGGATAGTTTCTTGTCGTTGGTTCCTAAACCAGTAATCACTTCGAATGATCCGGAATCACTTCCGGTCCGTTCCCGTTTGAAATGGTTTAACAGCACAAAGGGGTTTGGCTTCGTAGTTCCTGAAGAAGACCCTTGCGATGCTTTCATTCATATCACTACGCTGCAAGATGCCGGTGTTCATGAACTTGGTGAAGATGCGCTGCTTATGTGCTCCATCGTCAAGGGACCGAAAGGCGCATTGGTAACATCGGTTTCTTCGCTTATAGAAGCAGGAAAAACACCCGAACCTATTTCCTACAGATTGCCCGGTGAGGAAGGTGAAGACCTTCATATCATGGAAGGTACCGTCAAATGGTACAAACCGGACAAAGGATTTGGCTTTATCATCCCCGAAGACGGCCAGAAGGACGTGTTTGTCCATAAAACCTGCCTCGACAAACACGAATTGGCCATTCTTATACCCGGGCAGAAAGTCCGCATGACCGTCCGCACGGTCGCCAAGGGCCGCGAAGTGGCGGACTTCGATCTATTAGCAACACCTTAATCAGGACACATTAAAAAAACCGCCCGGTTTCCCTGGGCGGTTTAAAGTTTTGACGGCGTCAGGTGCAAAAGGAGTAAAACCTGCGACGTTTGGGTCAACGCTTAGCCGGCGTTGGCATGCTTTATATCGAAATCGGCGGGCGTACCTGCATCGTGTTCGAAATCTTTCGCATCGAGTGTGCGGGCACGCGTCGGAACCTGATAGGCGGCGCGGCAATGGGCATCGCAGTAAGGAAGTCCCGGAACGGACTCACAACCGCAGAAAGAGAAGTTTTCTTCGCGGGGATCACCGTTGGGCCAGCGGCACATACGTTCTTTCAAATCCAGAAGTTTCAGTTCCATCCCTTTGAATTCAGGGAGTTTAACCGATGGCTTCACCAGACGCGGAGCCTGCGGCTCACTCTTGGGCTTTTTGCTGGTGTTCTGTTGGATTGGGGACAGGCGGGAAGACAATTTCAAACGGTGCGCCTTGCCGATTACAGCGTTGCGGGTGATGCCATCACCCAAAACCTTTGCGATTTCCGCAGCGGTCTTACCCTCGCCCCAAAGCTGTTTCAAAAGGTTTACCCGTTCATCAGTCCAGCTCATAATCTCGTTTCTCCCACGCGCACAGCCATATTCATCGATATCGCCAGTGATCAATTTCCTTGAAGTAAGAAAACGATATCAAGGGCCAGAATCACGCGCCAGAAATTCCGCGAATCGCGATTCCTTTATCCACATAAATGTCGATTGAAAATTATTCCGCTTGCAAGCGTAGTCAGAATTTATCCGGCGCGGAGTCCGCATCGTGGGAAAGCCCCCACATTTTGTAGTGCTCGGAATCTTCGCTCCAGTTTTCACGCACCTTCACGAAGAGTTTTACATGCACGCGGCATCCCATGATCTCTTCGATTTCCATACGGGCTTGTGTGCCGATTTTTCCAATCATCTCTCCGCCTTTGCCGAGGATGATCTTCTTCTGCCCTTCACGCGCAACGAATATCGCCTGATCTATCTTGATGCTGCCGTCGTCAAACTGCTCCCAGTTTTCCGTTTCAACCGTGATGTCGTAAGGAATTTCTTCGTGTACCGCACGAAACAGCTTTTCGCGGGTGATTTCTGCAGCCATTAGGCGCATCGGCATATCACTCATCTGGTCCTGCGGATAATGGAACGGTCCTTCGGGCATAAGCTTTGCGACATATTTCACAAGGTCCTTTACGCCGTCATTTTCACGGGCGGAAACCATGAATGTCGCTTCGAACTCCATCGCCTGATTCAGAATGGTCGCCAGTTCCAGCAATTTGGGGCGCGCAATATCGTCCACCTTGTTCAGAACCAGAATATATTTTTTACCTTTTACGCCCTTTAAGCGTTCGATAATGGTCCGAACCGGTCTGCTATATCCTTTGACAGAGTCCACCACAAACAACACGAGATCGGCGTCGCCCAATCCCTGCCACGCGGCGTTGACGATGGCCTTCTCCATACGGTCGTTACCAGGTTTGAAAAGGCCGGGCGTATCGACAAAAATAATTTGCGTATCACCCTCCATTACAATGCCAAGAACGCGGGTGCGGGTTGTCTGGACCTTGCTGGAAACGATCGAGATTTTTCCCCCGACCATTGTGTTAATGAGGGTCGATTTACCGGCGTTCGGCGCGCCTATGATCGTTGCAAAACCGCAACGCGTGTTTTCACTGGTCATTCTTGGGGCCTTTCAACTGCGCGAGCATTTTTTGGGCTGCGATTTTTTCTCCCTGCCTGCGCGAAGATCCTTCGGCGACGATCGGATCATAACCGCGCACACGCACCTCTATTTCAAAGCGTGGCGCATGGTCGGGGCCTGATTTGCTTATGATTTCATATCCCGGCAGTGGAAGCCCCCGCGCCTGCACCCATTCTTGCAATTCGGTTTTGGGATCCTGATGCGCTTCGGTCAGTGTGGCAATATTATCACCCCACAGTTTGAGAATAACATCGCGCGCGGCGTCCAGACCGCCATCAAGGAAAATAGCGCCTAAAGTGGCTTCCATGGCGTCAGAGAGGATATTCTCGTTCTCCGCGCCGCCCGCCATGCGCTCTGAATCCGAAAGGTTGATGAACTCTCCCAGGCCGATAATACCGCCAATAATAGAGAGCATGCGCCCCTGCACCAGCGCCGAATGCCTTTTGGCAAGATTTCCTTCGTGTTCCTCTGGAAACCTTAAAAACAGGCTTTCGGCTATCACAAGGTTCAACACACGATCACCAAGGAATTCGATCCGCTCGTTGTTCACTGTGCCGCTTTTGCTTGAATGTGTAAGCGCCTGCTCCAGCCAAGCCGGGCTTTTGAAGTTATAGCCTAGCCGCGCTTCCAGATCAGAAAGAGGGCGCCGGGCGCTCACAACTTGGACTCCTGCGCATTCTCTTCCATCCCTGCTCTGCGCGCAGGGCCGATGGAATCAAAGATGCGGTTGTAACGGATAGCGCCGGGCCATGTCCATGGTTTGAAAATGCTGGCGGTCTCATCAATCGAGAAGAACAAAATCTGGGCGCGGCCTACAAGGTTTATCTCGGGCACGTATCCGACAAGGTCTTGGACACGGCTGTCCTGGCTGTTGTCCCGGTTATCGCCCATAAAGAAATAATGACCATCAGGCACTGTGAAGATTTCTGTATCGTCCAGCGGTGCTGAATCCGATTCTTCGTAAATCGTGTGCATGGCACCGCCCGGAAGCGTTTCGATATATTCCATGACATTTTCGTTGTAACCCTCGGGCGACGATACGCGTTTTAAACCCACTGGTTCGCGATGCACGATTTTGCCATTGATATA
The DNA here is from genome assembly GCA_030824805.1 of Micavibrio sp. Taxonomy (GTDB): domain Bacteria; phylum Pseudomonadota; class Alphaproteobacteria; order Micavibrionales; family Micavibrionaceae; genus Micavibrio_A. The sequence goes on along the minus strand of JAPJRC010000001.1, from coordinate 69,928 downwards.
CAGTCTGCCTCTTTTAACTTGAATAGTATCCCCAGGCATGCCCACAAGACGCTTGATGTAATCAATCGACGGACGCGAAGGAAGTTTGAAAACAATCACATCTCCGCGGACAGGTTTTTCATCCATCATGCGGCCTTCGAAATCTGCGAGGCCGAACGGGAAGGAATATTTGCTGTAGCCATAGGACGTCTTGGAAACAAACAGGTAATCGCCTATCTGCAAAGTGGGCAGCATCGAGCCCGAAGGAATGTTGAAAGGTTCGAAAAAGAACGTCCGGATGAACAAGGCCAGAAGAACTGCCAGGATAGCCGTTTTAAAAAATTCGCCGGTGCCTTCCTCTTTTTTAAGTTCCTGGGAAGGTTTTGTGTTTTGGGATTGCGGTTTATAGACTTCGCTCGAATTGTCCGGGTCGCTCACGTGTTCTATCCTTATGATCAGATAGATGGTTTTAGCCTGTCCGCAGCAAAATTACCAGATGCGAAGACCGCTTATCCTCTTTCTCAACTCTTTGAAATAGCTTAGAAAGCCTCAATTACCACTTGGGCCTGCACCATGGGCGGCTCGTCCGTAAGGGTTAAATGCATGGAAGCGGTTTTTCCGGCGGGGGTCATTGCCTGAAGCCTGGCCAGTGCGCCGCCCGTTAAAACCAGTGTTGGCTTGCCGGCATAATCATTGACCACGCCAATATCTTTCATAAAAACACCGTGCGAAAATCCTGTGCCCAAGGCTTTAGAACAGGCTTCCTTTGCGGCAAACCGTTTGGCGTAAGTCGCGATGTGGGTGCCCGCTCCGCGGCGGCGTTCGGCCTTGGCGCGTTCCGTGTCCGTAAAACACCGTTTGATAAAACGCTCGCCGAAACGCTGCATCACTTTTTCAAGACGTCTTACATCTAAAATATCCGAGCCAATACCAATGATCATGCTATTGCGCCTGCCCGGTTACTTCGATTGCCTCGGCATGAACTTTTCGTTCTATCCGCGCACGCCGGGCCGCACGTGCGCCCTTTACCATGTAATAGAACGGATAGTAAAAAAGCGGGAACGTTGCCAGCCCCATCACATAACCACCCAAGAGGGTCGGGATAAAATATTCGAAAAAATTGGCGCGGAATGTTTCCCATTCTATGTTTCCACTGAGAATGAGCTTTAAAAATTCTCCAAAGGAAGCAGCACCGTCATCCGGTGTGATAATATGGCCATAGCCTGTGGCAACGAACAAAGCTTTTCCAACATGATACGAAATGAGCATAAGCGCCGGCGTGGTCCAGGGGTTTCCGAATGCGGACCCCAGAAACGCGGCAACCCAATTGGTACGCGTGATCCAGCAAAACAGAGCACATTGCAAAAGGTGGGTGCCGAAAGTGGGCGTCCATGACACAAGGCATCCGAATGCAAAACCGGCGGCTATGGAATGCTCACCGGCTGGTATGCGAACAGATCTGTATTTGTAATAATTGAGAAGCCGCTTCAGCCCCATATCCGGCCAGATCAGATTTCTGATCTGGGGCCATTTTTTTTGTTTGTCGCGGCGACGGAAAAGCATAACTCACATAATCTTTGTTCTGGGACTTCTTTAGCAAGAAACCCATATAGCTGTCCACCTCGAGCGGGCAACTGCAAAACAAAAGATTATTGGAAACTAACGTCCGCGCGCCCGATCAACGCTGGCAATTTGCGGCGTTGCCCGTAAGGCCGCGATAATATTGCTCAGGTGCCGTGTGTCGTGCACATAAACATCCAGAAGCATGTCCCAGAAATCAAGCGTGCGGTTGGTAATCTTGAGGTTAGTGATGTTACCGCCGTTTTTACCGATTACGGTCGTAAGCGCCGCAAGCGCGCCCGCCTCGTTCGTGATCGTTACCTCGAGACGACCCACATGCGCTTCGGGTGAATCCGGGCCATCGCCCCATGAAACATCCAGCCATCGCTCCGGCGTGTCGGCGAAGGTTTCAAGCGTCTCGCAATCGATCGTGTGAATGGTCACACCCTTGCCCGTTGTAACGATACCGACGATGCGGTCGCCCGGCAGAGGGTGGCAGCAACGCGCGAAATGCACAGCCATACCCGGGATGAGGCCTTTAATCGGCATGGGCTTGCCGCCCTCAGGGCGCTTGGCGTAGGCAACTTTCTCCGGATCGTTCTCGCGGTTCGCGGAAGGTTGTTCTGTCTTGTGCGCGGGGAATATCGCTTTGAAAACGTCTTTCGCAACGAAATGGCCCGATCCGATATTGGCAAAGATATCATCGATGCCCTCGACGCGCAGTTGCTGCACAATTCCTGCGACCGCTTTGTCGGTGTAATCATAACCTTCCTGCTGGAAGAGCTTTTTCAGCATTGCCTGCCCCAGCGTTATATATTCGTTACGCTGCTGCATTCTGATGTAACGGCGGATATGCGATCTGGCTTTACCTGTAACGACAAAACGTTCCCACGTGGGCGAAGGCGTCTGTGTTTTCGATGTGATAATCTCAACCTGGTCGCCGTTGGCCAGCTTGGTGTTCAACGGTGCAATACGCCCGTTGATCTTGGCACCGACGCATTTGTCACCGACGCCGGAGTGAACGGCGTAAGCGAAGTCAACAGGCGTTGAACCTTGTGGCAGTTCGATAAGGTCGCCTTTGGGCGAAAACACGTAAACTTGGTCTGCAAACAATTCCAGCTTGGTGTTTTCGAGAAACTCTTCCGGTTTGGTCTCCTGCTCCATGATTTCGAGCAGTTCACGCAACCAGCGGAATTTCTTCATATCGGTCAGGTCAGCGCCGTTACGGCCCTGCTTGTAGGACCAGTGGGCGGCAACGCCCATATCGGCCTCGTAATGCATATCTCTGGTTCTGATCTGGATCTCGATGCGCTGGTTTTCAGGGCCCAGAACAGTTGTGTGGATGGAACGGTAACCGTTCGGTTTCGGTGTGGAGATGAAGTCTTTGAAACGGCCGGGAACGACCGGAAAGTTAGAGTGGATGATACCGAGCACATGGTAACACTCCTCGACGGAATTCACGACAATGCGGAACGCCATGATGTCGGAAAGCTGCTCAAACGCGACATTCTTGCGTTGCATCTTTTTCCAGATGGAATAACGCGTCTTCTCACGCCCCGTGACTTCGGCGCTTATCTTTGCGTCCTCCATCATATGGCTAAGTTCGGCAATGATCTTTTTAACGACGTCGTTACCCTCTTTGCGAAGGAACATTTGACGGGCGCCTATGGATTCACGCGCTTCCGGATTGAGGTATGAGAAAGACAGGTCCTCAAGCTCTTCCTTTACCTTATGCATACCGATACGCTCGGCCAGAGGCGCATATATATCAATCGTCTCGCGGGCGATACGGCGCTGCTTGTCAGGACGATCAAACGCGCCGAGCGTGCGCATGTTGTGCAAACGGTCCGCAAGCTTGACGAGGAGCACACGAATGTCCTCCGACATGGCCAACACAAGCTTTCTAAAGTTTTCAGCCTGTTTGCCCTCGACCGTCTGGCTTTCGATTTTTGTCAGTTTTGAAACACCGTTCACCAGATCGGCGACTTCCTTGCCGAACTTGGATGTCAGATCTTTGTATGTCGCAGGTGTGTCTTCCAACGTGTCGTGAAGAATGGCTGTGACAATGGTTGCCGTATCCATCTTCATATCGGCCAGAATGCCTGCAACTTCCAACGGGTGCGTATAGTACGGCTCGCCCGAGGCGCGCGTTTGCCCCTCATGCATCGTTTTGGCGTATTGCGCGGCGTTTTCGATGACGGCGCCATCGAATTCAGGATTGTAGGTTTTTACCTGCTTGAGAAGATCGGTCGCCACTTCCATGACGGTTCGTGCAGCTTTCCGTTAAGAGTTTGATTCCGTTAAAAATCTATCATGATATGATCGCAAAATCACGAAGATTTGATTAAGATAGCTCTAGGGCAGATACAAAAAAGGCCGGAAAAACCGGCCTTTTTTAAATTCTCGGGGAAGACTACTCTTCGTCTACGTCGCCGCCGGCCATGTCTTCGAGGCCTGGTTCGGTGTCTTCATCCTCGTCCTCATCAGCGTCCATCGTGAAGGAGCCGGCGCCGCGCGCCATGGCTTTCCATTCTTCTTCGCCTTCCATGGAGTCGACAACGTCTTCACCATCGTCATCCATTGCGATGATGCGTTGCTTGCCGCGGATGATTTCTTCCTTCAACTCTTCAATATTGACGGTTTCTTCCGCGATTTCGCGAAGGGCAACAACAGGGTTTTTGTCATTGTCGCGGTCCAGCGTGAGCGCGGCACCAGAACCGATTTTACGGGCGCGCTGGGCAGCAACCATAACCAGTTCGAAACGATTGGGGAGTTTTTCAACGCAGTCTTCAACGGTCACGCGGGCCATGGAAATTCCTTCTTTTCGGCTTAAATAACAGAGAAGGTATAGGTATTTTTGAGGGCTCTTGCAACCATTTTATAGGCAGGGAACTTAACCACCTATCATGCGTTGAAATTGTGTGGACAGGCCCTTATTGGTTAATATAAGATCCATCTAATGTATTATCGCCAATAAAAATAGCAAAAAATAGGACAAAAATGGGTAGCACAAAAAAATTCAAAGAAGATTCCATGCTGCCTTTTTATGCCGAAGACAAAGTCGCCATGTTTATCGATGGCTCAAATTTGTACGCGGCTGCCCGCAGCCTTGATTTCGATATCGATTATCGCAAACTTTTGTCTTGGGGCGCATCCTGTGGACGACTGGTGCGCGCTTTCTATTACACAGCACTCGTAGAAGATACCGATTACTCACCAATTCGCCCGCTGGTCGACTGGCTCGATTACAACGGCTACACGATGGTGACCAAGCCCACGAAAGAATTTGTGGATTCACAGGGTCGTCGTAAAATCAAAGGCAATATGGATATTGAACTTGCCATCGATGTCATGGAAATGGCTGACAATGTCGACCACATCATTCTTTTCTCGGGAGACGGTGATTTCCGCCGGCTTTTGGAGGCCGTACAGCGCAAGGGCGTGCGTGTAACCGTTGTCAGCACCATTCAGTCAAATCCGCCTATGGTCGCCGATGAATTGCGCCGACAGGCAGATTTTTTCCTCGATCTTGAAACATTGAAAGCAGAAATTGCCCGCAACCCCTCTTCCCCCAAATCCGGCGGCGAGAACGACGGGCCTTTCAGCAATCACACACACTAATCGCTCAGACACAAAAAAGCCGGCTTGGAAGCCGGCTTTTTGCATATAAGACCATAATTAGTTTTTGCGTGGCAGGCGCATTTCTTCGCGCATCGTTTTTACCTGCTCGCCTGGCTCTTGAGCTTCAGACGTGTCGCCAGCCGCCGGAGCGATCTCGGAAACATCTTCCGCTGAAGCCTGCGCATCCGTCTGCGGCTGTGCCGGGTTTTCGGAACGGGCATTTTGGTAGGATTTTGTGCCTTTGGTCGGGCCTTCTGCGGCAATCGCAGGAACAGCGGCAACCAGCATCACAAGTACAAGCAATTGTTTTACAATGTTTTTCATAGGAAACGTCCTTTTAAATTTTAAAACCGGATGGAGGTTTATAGCGTAAACTCCCATCGATTTCAAGTATTATGGCAAAGATTTGGAAATTGAGAAAATAACGCGCTCTTCGCAACCGTCTGCACAGTCCTCTGTCTCGTCCAGATCCGTGTCGATGTAGCGGACCCCGACATCAAATCCTTCGATATTGGCGGAAAGGCCGATCCCCCAATCCATGTAATCTTCTACGCCAAACGCGTCATTGTCTTCGATCCACTGATGTCCGACATTTCCGCTGACTTTTGCATCATAGGGAAGGAACGGCACAGGCACATCGACATACCCTGCCAGATAGGTGGCATCACCCGAGCTGGCAAAATAATCCGGCGAATAGTTCACCGCCGCCGAAAGAGCAACCACGTCGAAATCATAACCCAGCGAGAATGCACCTTCGTAGAAATCGTAATCGAGATCGGAATCTGCGCCCGGATAACCGTAGTAAATGGCGCCGACATCGTAGGTAAAGCGTTCCAGCTCTCCGCTATAGCCTGCGTATATGTCCGTTTCCACATGGGCTTCATCACCGTCGTTGAAATCGACGTTGGAACCCCATACACCGGCATAAAAACCGGAATCGTGGCTCCAGTCTATAGAACCTTGCAGCGCAGGGCTTTCGTCGCTCTGCGATATACCCCGGAAGGAATATTCGGACACAAAACCGATTGTCGTTGAGAAATCACCGGGGATGTTTTCCTCGGCAGCCATGGCGGGAACCGAGATAGCCAACATAGCAACGCTAAAAAGAATATATTTTTTCATGGAACAACCTTGGAAAGAATGATTCGTTCTTTCCAAGATACGCGCGCTCCGCTTCCCGCCATAGCGCGGCGGAATCTCCTTATAAAATTATCAACAGGCTTGATTTAGGCGGCCTCTTCTGCCGGTTTGGTCTTTGCGCGTTTGGTGACCAGCTTGTTCAGCGCATGAACATAGGCACGTGCGGAGGCCACAAGCGTGTCGGCATCAGCCCCTTGCCCGTTTACGGTCTTTCCGTTTTCTTCCAGACGAACCGTAACTTCGGCTTGCGCATCTGTACCGCCCGTAACGGCGTGCACCTGATAGAGCTGAAGTGTCGCGTCGTCGTGTGGAATGATTTCACGAATAGCCTTGAAGATAGCATCCACCGGCCCATTGCCTTCCACTTTGGCCGTTTTGGTCTCGCCGTTGACCGTAAGTTCCAGTTCTGCTGTTTGCGGACCTTTTGATCCCGCAACCACCTGCAACGTCTGGAAACGGATAGCATCATCCTGCGTGCCGACAGCATCTTCGATCAAGGCGATGATATCGTCATCAAAGACCTGTTTCTTTTTATCAGCAAGATCCTTAAAGCGCTTGAACAGATCGTTCAGCGCGTTGTCGCCCAACTCATAACCCAGTTCGGCCACACGGGATTTCAAAGCATGACGGCCTGAATGTTTTCCGAGCACCAGTTCGGAGCGTGTAAGGCCAACCGATTCCGGCGTCATGATTTCATATGTCGAGGCATTCTTCAAAACGCCGTCCTGGTGGATTCCGCTTTCATGCGCGAAGGCATTTGCACCCACGATCGCTTTGTTCGGCTGCACAGAGAAACCGATTGTATTGGCCAGCGTGCGCGACGCTTTCATAATCATCGTGGAATCGATACCGCACTCATACGGCATCTTGTCGGCGCGTGTCTTTAGCGCCATCACCACTTCTTCCAGCGCAGCATTACCCGCACGCTCGCCGATACCGTTGATCGTGCATTCTATCTGCCGGGCGCCTGCGGTAACACCGGCCAGCGAGTTCGCTACGGCAAGGCCCAGATCGTTGTGACAGTGGGTGGAGATCACGCATTTATCGATATCGACAACCTTGTTGCGGATAGAGCGGATAAGATCGGCATATTCTTCCGGAACGGCATAACCCACCGTATCAGGAATATTGATCGTCGTGGCACCGGAGCGTATGGCTGCGTCGATCGCGCGGCACAGGAAATCCCAATCGGAACGCGTTGCGTCCATGGCCGACCATTCCACATTGTCCGTGTATTTACGTGCGCGCGTAACAGATGCCACAACTGATTCCAGAACCTGCTCTTCATCCATCTGCAATTGGTAACGCATATGCTGCGGCGATGTAGAGATGAAGGTGTGTATGCGCGGATTTTTTGCAACCTTCAATGCTTCGCCAGCCACGTCGATGTCGCGCTCGATAGCGCGGGAAAGGCCGCAGACGGTGGCGCGTTTGATGACTTTTGCAATTTCGTGCACGGCTTCAAAATCGCCGGGCGATGCGATTGGAAAACCGGCTTCGATAACATCCACGCCCATCTCGTCGAGCAGGCGCGCCATGCGCAGCTTCTCTTCGAGATTCATAGAGCATCCCGGGGATTGCTCGCCGTCACGCAACGTGGTGTCGAAAATAATAATACGGTCACTGGAATTTTGGGCGGTGGTCATGGCCTGAAGGCTCCTCAATTAAATCGGTTCTGTTTTGATTGTATCGATTTGATCCCCTGAAGGTAGGCCATGCAATCTGGCCTCATAACCCGTCAGGGGGTCATAAGGAGGAGGCCGAGGAGTAGTGCGCTGTGTTGGCGTGCCATAGAGGGTATTTTTACGAAAATGGGCCTAAAGAGTCAATCAGATCTTCCGCGCTTCTTCGATGAGCATGACAGGAATGCCGTCACGGATGGGATAGGCAAGACCGGCTTGATCGGAAATGAGTTCCTGCTTTGCTGAATCATAGCGCAAAGGCACCTTGGTCAAAGGGCAAACGAGCAGTTCAAGCAGTTTGGGATCAATGGAAGCCATAAGGGAATGTATAGCCGCATTTCCAGACCGGATCAATGCTTGTGGCCGCAACCACAGCCACCGGACGCTTCCATTTCCAGAAGGGTCATGAACAGCCTTGCACGCTCCTTGCAGCATGGGGCCTCAAGCAAGGCCTGCTTTTCTTTGGCCTCAAACGGACAGATCATGGCCAGAGACGTAATCAGCTTTTCATCCGCCGCATTGTCAACCGCATCCCAGCTGCACGTGAGGCCTTGCTGTTCGAAATAGTTTTTCAGCAGCTTCTTAAGTCTGCCGCGATCCATATCCAGACAACCCATGGGCTCGGTGTCTCTTTTGAACTCAGACCAGTCGGCCTTTACGCGGCGATATCCATCTTTTTGGCCAAGCTCATCGTCAATTTTAAAACGGCACACGCCGGTCAGGACGATTTCGTTGCGGCCATCATGGGTTTCGTTGAAACTCGTGATACGACCGGCGCATCCAATTTTGTAAAGGCTGCCATCTTCCCTGGTCTGCACCATGCCGACCAACCTGTGGCTTGCTATGGCATCGTCGATCATGGAAAGATATCGTGGCTCGAAGATATTCAAAGGCAATTGGCCACGCGGCAAAAGAAGCACACCGGCGAGCGGAAAAACGGGCAGCTCGCCTGGGAGATCCTCATAGGTATGCTTGGGCTTCTGGACAGTCATGTTGAGTAATATAATCCTGTTTTCTTAAGAAAACAGGATACGCGAAAGTTTTTTGCGCCCATCTATCGAAAGAGGGTCTGCAAAGCCCAAGGCCTCGAAACAACGTAACAATTCCTTGCGCGCAGCCTCGTCATTCCAGCCGCGATCTGACTTAACAATCATTAGAAAATTATCGACCGCCTCGGCTTTTTGCCCTGCGGCAAACTGCGCCTGCGCCAGATCAAACCGGGCCTGGTGGTCTTCAGGGTTTTGCGCGGAGCGTTTTAGCAAAGGCTGCAACTTGGCATTGGCTTCACCGGCACCTTTGGCAATTTCAAGCGCGGTTTGCGCGGCCGCAAAGTTAGGGTTTTTCGCGATAGCTTCCGGGGCCTGTGTGATAAAACCTTCCGCATGTTCGAGCGCACCCGCGGCAATCAACAGACGCACCATACCGACATAAGCATCCACGTTGTTTTGATCCTGCTGCAGGATCTGGATATAAATTTCCTGCGCGCCCTGCATATCGCCCTGGGTCATCATCTGCGCCGCCTGGGCCAGCGCGGCGGGCACATCGATGGCGTCGGGCTTGCTGGATTTGGCTATCTTCACCAACTGTGCGATCAGGTTTTTAATTTCGGATTGCGGCCTCGCACCGGCAAAACCGGTTACCGGCTGTCCCTGAAAAAACGCCATGACGGTTGGCACGGATTGAATGCGCAGGGCCTGCGCCAATTCAGGATTTTCATCGATATTCACCTTGGCCAGCAACACTTCCCCGTTCGCTGCGTTAACCTCGGTTTCCAGGATCGGCATCAATTGCTTGCATGGTCCGCACCAAGGCGCCCAGAAATCCACCAGAACAGGTTTTTCCATCGATGCGTGTACAACACGCGCTTCAAAATCCTGCGTGGTGACATCGAACACAGAAGCGCCCGCGGCTGTCGCTGGTGCTGCGCCTGTTTCCTGCTTCGGCGGTTTTATTCCAAATAGTGCCATTATGCTTCCTCGTCCGGTGCTGCTTGTTCCAGATCCACGATATGGGCGGCATGCCCGGTACTTTCAATGAATTTCGTCAAATCGGCCGGGCGCACACCTATCGTCATGGTGTTTAAAAGCGGATGGTAATTTACGATTTCCGTTTCCATCATGCTTTTATCCAGCAGGATTTTTACATTCCGGTCATTGTCGTTGATGATGGCATAGGGACATACAGAGCCGGGCCGCACACCCAGATATTCCCAAAGCCTGTCTGCCGAACCAAATGACAACTTGTCCGAGCCTATTACTTCAGGAAGTTTTTTAATATCGACCTTGGTCGAATTCTGCAGAACCAGCAGAAAATTGTTTTTCTTTCTGTCGCGCAAAAACAGGTTCCGGCAATGCGTGCCCTCTATCTGCTTGTCGATCGCTTCGCTCTCGGCAACCGTAAAAACAGCCTTGTGGTGGCTGAGTGTAAACTCAATCCCCAAACCGCGCAGATGATCCATCAATGCCTGTGGCGATGTTGGAAGGTCTGTGCCCGATTCGCAAACGCTGTCATTTTGTTCCATAAAAAACCTATGACAAAAATACCAACGTTTTTCAAGGCTTAGGCAAAAGGTTCCAAGCGGATTTGAAAAAAGTTCCTTCTCTGTGGCATTCTTAATTCAACGATAAAAAAGACTACAAACAGGGAAATATCAGACATGACACATAGATTCAGCATAGAAGAATTGCGTCTTGGCCCAACCACCGATCTTGGTGCTCTCAGCCCGGACACACCCCCGCCTTTCAGTTTTGAGAAAGACTGCGGCCTTATACCGCCCAAATCCTTGCCTGTTAGCTACGTCAACCCGAAACTGGACACGAACACCTACTGGGGTCCGTCAGCAGGCCTGCGATGATACGGTTGGGACAGGCTATGGATGGCCGCTTAATCCTCGGATCCAGCGAAAGCTTCCCCGCGGATGTCAAACACGTTGAATATTACAAGGAGCAAAGGCTGTTTTCTCTCGTTTTTGATACGGAAGACGAGCAAATGGCGCTGATGCCGTGTGAGATTTGCCCCAAAACAGCGCAAATCGTGCAATCCAGCCCCAACATCATGGTTATCGCCATGGCGGAGCCCGGATCCAAGCCATACGGTTATACTGTTCCTCTGGTTCAAATCGGTGTTTAAAAATTTCAAGCGATTGAAAATTAAGAAAGATTTGGGGCTTGATTTTCCGGTGTGAGCCGTTATAAATGCACCCTGTTCCGAACGGGGCGCGGGTGTAGCTCAGGGGTAGAGCATAACCTTGCCAAGGTTAGGGTCGCGAGTTCGAATCTCGTCACCCGCTCCATTCGAAACAAAACGATAGGGCCATGCTTCATTGCATCGGCCCTTTGTTTTTGGCACTCTATGGTTGATACAACCACAGCAGGAGTGCTTTCCATGGATGATTTTCACAAAGGCTGGAGCCAAGGTATGACGGGAAGCACGAACGGCCTCCCTTCGCAATCCGTTTTGGAAAAAATGGGCCGTGATGCGGCCAGCAACCACTGGAACAACAACAATCAGCAACAGGCCGGCGGTTATTCCGGCTCTGCGGCGAATTCTGCGCCCGGCACTCCCATCACGACGGTCCTGTATGAAGCAGGCAAGAACATGCAGGGCAAAAATCTGCTACGACATTTCATTATTGCCACCGGGCTGATGGTGCTCACGATGGTTTTGCGGATGATCCTGCCCGTCTCTTCATGGTGGGCGCTGGAAATTTTAGCTATTCCCGGATTCATATTGATGGCTTGGGTCTTTATCAGACTGCCTTTTTACGGCATCGCGCGTATCGGCAGCTTTTTTGAAAAGAAAAAGGCAGAACAATAAAAATCAGGCGGCCTCTTTGAGGTCCGTTTTCTCTTTCTGCGGAAGCAGCCGTTTATAAACGCTCATGGTTTTGGCGTTCACCTTTTCAACTGTAAAACCATCCTCGATGCGGATACGGGCCTTTTCCCCCATGGCCTTTCGCAAGGCGGGATCCAGAAGCAATTTCTCAAGCCCCTCGGCAAGGCTCCACGCGTTTCGGGCCTCGACAAGAATGCCAGTGACACCATTCTCGACCGTCTCCCGGCATCCGGGCATGTCAGTGGTCACTATGGCGCGGCCGGTCGCGGCCGCTTCGAGCAACACTTTGGGTACGCCTTCACCGTAATAAGATGGAAGCGTTACAATGTTTGCAGCGGCCATAAGCGCGGGCATATCCGACCTATGCCCCAGAAACTCAACCGTACCCTCTTCTTTCCAGTCGCTGAGCTGCTCTTGCGTAACCGTATCATGGTTGCCCGGTGCAATATCCCCGGCCACCTGAAAGCGCGCTCTTATGCCTTTGGATTTTAATATACGTGCGGCATGGACGAATTCACCAATGCCCTTGGCCTTAAGCAAACGGGAACAGAACAGCACCACAGGCACGTCCCTGTCTTCTTCTTTCATGAAGGCGAATTCTAAAGGATCAACGCCAGAACCCCGGATAACGACACAGCGTTCCTTTTCAATAGCGCCCGATCGTACCAAAAGCCGCGCATCATCGGGATTTTGAAAGATCACAAACCGCCCCTCGCCACCAAAAGCAAAACGCAAGAGCGGCACTACGACAGCGCGAACGGCTTTTACCTGCGGCTTCTCGCTTTCGAACAAGCTGCCGAGACCTGCAATGGTGAAAACCGCGTTCGGCGTTCTTGTAAAGCGCGAGGCGAAACCTGTGTAAAATGCGTGCCGCAATGTGATGGCGTGCACAATTTCAGGCTGTACATTTTTCAATGTTTTAAAAATTTTTAACGCGAGAAAGATTTGGCCCAAAGGATTGATGGAGCCCGTATGCGCGGGAAGACTATGTCCCTTTATACCCAGAGCTTTGATTCCGGCATCACTGTCCGCATTGTTGGTGGCAAGATGAAGCTCGGCGCCTGTTTTAAGAATATCTTTCGCAAGCGGAAGCCTGTGCGACCAGAACCACGCCATATCATTTACAACAAGGAGGAATTTTGCCTCCTTCATTATGCTGCTTTCTTTTCCGGCACAAAGTCACTGGCGATAAAACGGCTCAACCCTTCTTCCATCGTGTAAGGCGGCTTGAATCCTGAAGCCATTGCCTTTTCGGCAGAGCATGTCGTGTTGGCGCAAAACTTTTGCACGCGCACGGCGCTTATAGGCAGTCTTTTGCCGCTGATGCGTGCAACAACGTCGCAGGCATACCCCGCGCTGAGGCCCAGCGCATAGGGAAGAGATATGTGCGGCTTTTCACGTCCCAGCATCTGGCACACAGTGCGCACCAGCCTGTTCATCGAATAATCGGGCCCATCACAGTAATTGTAAACTTCACCGTGTGTGTTTTTGTCGAGCAGGTAATGGAGGAACGCGGCGACGTTACCGACATAGGCCATGGATTTTTTGTTCGCGCCATTGCCTATCATCAGGAATTTCCCGAGGGTGATCTGGTTGATCAGCGTAAAAACATTGCCGCGGTTGCCTTCGCCGAAAACCACCGTAGGACGCACGATCGTAAGCTGCGCCCTCTTGTTGTATACGGTCCAGTCGCGCAAAACCTGCTCGCCTTCCAGCTTGCTTTCGCCGTAATCATTAAAGGGCGCGGGCTGCGTATGTTCGGTGGGCGTTTGGGCGCTTAACCCATACACGGCAAAGCTGCTTACAAAGATAATTTTATTGATGCCGCATTTGTCTGCAGCGTTTGCCACATAGCGCGTGCCTTTGACGTTTACATCATAATAGCGGGAACGTGGAAAAACATCGTCCCTGTGCTCCGCTGCGAGATGATAGATAGCCTCGCACCCCTGCAATGCATCTACCAATGCAGGGAAATCAAGAATGTCTATGGGCTGCGGATGACGGATATCTATAATCACACATTCATGCCCCGCCGCTTCGAGAACTTCGCGAAGGCGCGTGCCGATGAATCCCGAACCGCCGGTAATTGCAATTTTCATTTTTTATTTCCCTCTATTCCATCCAGCGCATGTGCCACGACTGGAACATCAGCGCCGTCCACAAATCCGTGGCATTGGCATGACCGCCACGCCCAGCCTGAAAGTCTTTCCAGCGTCCTGCCACCAGATCCGCGTTCACAATATTCTGTTTTTTCAACCGATCAAGGGCTAGAAGGTCGTCTCCCCATTCTTTTAGGGGGCCGCGCAGCCATTGATGCAAAGGAACCGAAAATCCGGATTTTGGCCTATCAAACAAAGGCTTGGGCACATATTTGGCCAGAATCTGGCGTAAAATCCATTTTCCTTCAGCGCCTCTGATCTTCATATTGTGCGGCAAACGCCAGCTATAGCTGCATAATTCGTGGTCCATCAACGGGGCGCGCGCCTCGAGCGCCACTGCCATGGAAGCGCGATCCGCTTTTACCATCAGGTCGTTGGGCCTGTAAGACAACAAATCTCCATAAATCATGCGCTCTGACACCGAAAGATCACGCGGCCATTGTGAAGGATCATCCAGCGGAATAGATGGCATGGACGCGCCGGGAATCACATTTTCTTTCGCCGGCCATACTTGCAAAACAGAAGCATAGAGCGTTTTCGCATCCGGCGCGCCGATGGCCTGGGCCATACGGTGTACACGGCGTCCAAATTGCGGATAATCCGGCCGCAACGCATCATAGGTATTTTGCGGCACCTGCAGGGCCATAGCGCCGGCTGCGCGGCGAACCGCAGACGGCAACCATGACATTTTATTCCACATGGCGGGAAGGCGTGTGTGTCTGTCATACCCACCCAGGATTTCGTCGCCGCCATCGCCCGTCAGCGCAACAGTGACATGCGCACGCGCCATTTTCGCAATCAGGTATGTTGGAATTTGTGAAGCATCCGCAAAAGGCTCGTCAAACATATCTGGCAATTTGGGAATAACATTCAAGGCATCTTGCGCGCTCACCATAAAGCTATGGTGTTCGGTTCCCAGATGCGCTGCAACTCTTGCGGCCGCCCCTGATTCATCATAATCGGCTGCGTCTTCAAAGCCTATGGAATACGTCTTTACCGGCGCATTCGCGTTTTTTTGCATCAACGCTGTGATCAGAGAAGAGTCAATACCGCCTGATAGAAAAGCGCCCAACGGCACATCGGCGATCATCCGTTGTTTTACGGCGCGTGTAAGTTTTGCTTCGAATTCACGCAAAATGGTTTCTTCGTCTTCTTCAACGGGATGCGCCCTGGCATCCTCTACACTCGCCTTCAAAGACCAGTATTGCTCCATACGGCGTGACAAGTCCTCGCCGGCGCGCAGGTGCCCAACATCAAGGCTGAGGCGTCCTCCCGGCAAAAGCTGCCAGACATTTTTGAAAATTGTGTGAGGTGCGCACATGTAACCGAAACGCATGTAAAGGGCCAAAGCGTTTCGATCCAATTCGGCGGAAAAATCCGGATGCGCCCGAAGGGCTTTCAATTCGGAACCGAACACAAGGGCTTTTCCTGCCCAGCCGATATAGAGCGGCTTTTTGCCAAAACGGTCGCGCACAAAATGTATTTGTTTCGATTTTCTGTCCCATAGAACGAAAGCGAACATGCCATTTATCTTCTGCAGCGCTGCGTTCAACCCGTAGTGCTCGATGGCCGTGAGCATGACCTCTGTATCCGAGCGGCCCTTGAACACATGGCCAGCGGCACGCAATTCCGCATCGATCTCAAGATAGTTATAAATCTCACCGTTGTAGACGATCATGTAACGGCCGCTGTGTGAGGGCATAGGCTGTGCCCCATCTGGGCTCAGATCTATGATCGCAAGGCGTCTTTGGGAAAGAATAAGCGGCAGATCGGGATCTTGCCATGTGTCGGCTGAATCCGGCCCCCGATGGCCTATAGCCTGATGCATGCTTGTGCCTATAGCCTGAAGCCCGCGCCTGTCGGCCGCCCTGTCAGGGCTATAAAATCCAGCTATTCCGCACATATTATGCTCGTTTGTCTTTGCTTTCCGGCATTTGATAGACTATTTCATTACTACAGAAAAGGACAGATTGTTTCGTGAACATAGACCTATTCCATACAGGGCATAATGAAGCCGGGCTGGTTTGCGATGGATCCTTTCCCATACCCGTGATCGGGATCATTCTCGACGCCCAGACCCACGAACTAACACTGGAATTCGATGGCGGCGACACTTTCCACCTGAACATACCCATCGAATTGGGACATAAGGAAAAAATGCTGTTCGCCCACCGCATGTATGTGGGTTATCTGGTGAACGGCCTTTTGACCGATGCGTTCGAAGTGCCCCTCTTATACCTTAACGATCCTTACGGCGGTGAATTCGGGCAAACATCACCTCTGGCCGCTCCCAAACGCGCCCCCGTGGCTTTTGAGCAATTCATGAAACGCTGCCATTTTGCGCAAGGTCTGCACCGTGACAATCTGGGGGACGAGGATACTGCAAGGTCTGTGCTGCGCGGCATCGACCCGCATGCGTTGCAATATGCCCCTGCCCTGCTTCGCCAGCTCCAGATGGCCGCGATACCGAAAGCTGTCACGGCGCCACAAATGCTCGGTCTTGGCGGCGCCGCGACTTCACAGGTTCGCGTGCAAAAACAATCAGACAAAAAAGACGAAGAATAAAACCGCAGATTATTGCTGCGATTTTCTGATTTTTCGCCACTTCGCAACGTTGGCGTTGTGCTCGCTCAGGCTGCGCGCGAAGACATGTCCGCCCGTGCCGTCCGCCACAAAATATATGTAATCATGCACTTCCGGATGTAGTGCAGCCTCTATGCTGGCGCGGCCTGGGTTGGCGATCGGCCCTGGCGGCAGGCCCGGATACAAATACGTGTTATAGGGAGAATCATACTGCAGGTCGGCTGTAAGAAGGCGTCTTCCTATAGGCCCCTGCCCTTCATTTTGAATCTTGCCGCGCGTCATGGCGTAGATGACCGTGGGGTCGGTCTGCAAAGGAATGTTCTGCCGCAAGCGATTGACAAACACGCCCGCAATCCGCGCGCGCTCGGAAGGCACGCCCGTTTCCTTTTCAATGATGGAAGCAAGAACCAAAGCTTCTTCTTTGGTGTTGATAGGAAGACCATGCACGCGTCCAGCCCATAGCTCCTCGAGTGTTTTGTCCATGGCAATTTTCATCTGGCCTAGAATTTCCGCACGGTCCGCATCTTTGATGTAATGATATGTCTGGGGCAGCAAGGTGCCTTCCGGCGGAATTTCTTGAAGCTCGCCTTGCATATCGCCAACGGCCTTTAATGTTTCCACCACCTGCCACGAAGTCACACCTTCAGGGAAAGTAACCTTGCGGTCATAGGTTTTTCCTTCGCGCATCATTTCCACAGCGCCGCGCATGGAGATATGCGGTGTAAATTCATATTCTCCGGCTTTCAGCGGGCGCGGATCATTTTCGACTTTGTTGAGAATTTTGAACCGCAGGGCAGAAGAGAGAACGCCTTCATTCTCAAGTATATTGCCAATGGCTGCCACGCCCTTGCCGCGTTCTATCAGTACTATTTTAGTTGCTGTCAAAGGGCCTTCTTTGTCTGCGGAATAAATGGTATGCGCCACAAATCCTGCTACCGTTAACAGGGAAATCACAGCCAGGATAAATAAGGCAAAAAAAAGTTTTTTCACGCGAAACTGCCATAGTTTTTGAACTTCAGACGTCAACCATAAGAAACGTAAAATTCTATAAAAGCAAAAAAATTTTTAACGAATTTGGGGGAACATCACCGCTATTGCATCGTTGGCACGGCATCCCAACAGCTATAAAGGAGATAAGTTATGGCTAACGAAAATAACAATCAGTCCATGGACCAACAACGCAACGGCGAACAACGTGTTCAAAACCGCGGACAATTTCAAAAAAATGACCCGCGCGCTGTAGAGGCCGGTCGCAAAGGTGGTCAAGCATCGCACGGCGGCGGCCGTCGCGTTAGCGAGTAATCCTCACAGGATTAAAAAGGGTGGAAACCTTTTGGTTTCCACCCTCTTTTTATCGTATTAGAGGGAAAGCATAAGGCGCATGTTCTGAACTGCCTGAGCGGCTGCACCTTTTCCAAGATTGTCCAAAATCGCTGTAATTGTAACTTGTGATCCGTTGCGATCGTTCCAGCCGGTTACATAGATATCAAGCTGATCGTCTACCGTACCGGTTTTGCTGTTAAATCCCGCAAATCTCTTGAAATTGATGTCATTCGACGCTTTGCTTTCATCAAATGAGGCAACGCGCACGCGCGAGCCGGAATTTTTATACGCTTGTGTAAGCAGCGCATGAACCTCTTCGATAGAGGTATTGAGTTTTACAGGATTAAACGCCGTCTGCACTTTCATACCCTGATAGGCGTTGATCGTTGCAACCGTGTAAATGGGGTTGGCGGTAAGGCCTGCATGCGCGACAATTTCGGGAATATGTTTGTGGGGTGCATGAAGCGCGTAAAGGCGAAGCGCATTTTGACGGGCGTATAAACCGTCTTCGGCTTCGTATTGATCAACGAGCTTGTTACCACCACCGGAGTAACCCGAAATGCCGTCGATATGCGGCGCGAAATCACTCGGCATCAATCCTGCATCCAGCAACGGTTTCAATATGGCTATAGCGCCCGTGGCATAACAGCCCGGATTGGTCACGCGTTTTGCTTTTCTGATACGCTCTGGCTGTTCCGCATCCAGTTCGGGAAAGCCATAGGCCCAATCGTCATCGGTCCTGTGCGCGCTTGAGGCGTCAATCACACGGCCTCCAGAAACCAGTTCCATCGCTTTTTTGGCTTCCTCGTCCGGAAGGCAAAGAATAGAGATGTCCGCGCGGCTAAAAAATTTTGCGCGCTCGGACGGTTCCTTGCGGAGATCAGGGTCTATCTGCAGAAGTTCTATGTCGCCGCCGTCAATCAAAGGCTTCAGAAGCGATTTTATACGAAGGCCGGTTGTGCCCGCTTCTCCGTCTATGAAGACCTTGCTGGCCATACCTTAAACGGCCTTCATAATGACAGAAGCATTCGTGCCGCCGAAACCGAAAGAGTTCGACAGGGCGATATTGACCTTCTTGTCTTTTGCGACTTTCGGCACGAGATCCAGACCTTTGCATGGCTCGGAGACATTCTCCAGATTGAGCGTCGGTGGCAGAACACTCGTCTCGATAGCCTTGATGGAATAGATTGCCTCCACCGCACCGGCAGCACCAAGCAAATGCCCGATGGCGGATTTTGTGGAAGACATCGAAAGTTTGTCGAGGCTGTTTGCGAAACGATTTTTGATCGCCGTGCATTCAAGGCCGTCACCGACTGGCGTGGATGTGCCGTGCGCGTTGATGTAATCAACCTCTTCCGGATTAATGCCTGCGCTCTTTAGGGCCGCTGTCATGGCGCGGAAACCACCATCACCGTTCTCGGCAGGCGATGTAATGTGGTACGCATCGCCGGACATACCGTAACCGATAATTTCGGCATAAATTTTCGCACCGCGTTTTTTCGCATGCTCATATTCTTCCAGCACCACAACACCGGCGCCTTCAGCGATTACAAAACCGTCGCGTCCTTCGTCGAACGGACGGGACGCCAGTTCGGGTGTCTCGTTGTAAGAGGTGGAGAGCGCGCGGGCTGCGGCAAATCCACCCACGCCCAGCGGGGTTACGGCGGCTTCCGCGCCGCCTGCCACCATTACATCGGCATCGCCCAGCATGATCATGCGCGCGGAATCCCCAATTGCGTGTGTTCCGGTGGCGCAAGCCGTTACCACCGAGTGGTTCGGGCCTTTAAAGCCGTATTTGATAGATACCCAGCCCGAGGCAAGGTTGATCAGCATTGCGGGAATACAAAAAGGCGACATACGTTTCGGGCCACGCTCCATCAGTGTTTTGGAGGCTTCGAACATCGTGCCAAGACCGCCGATACCGGAACCGATGAGAACACCCGTACGATGTTGATCTTCTTCGGTTTCGGCTTTCCAGCCGGAATCCTCAATGGCTTCCTGTGCCGCCGCCATGCCGTACATGATGAACTGGTCCATTTTCTTTTGTTCTTTACGTTCAACGAACAAATCGGGGTTGAACGCGCCGTCGGTTGGATTCTCATCCGTTGTCTTCGGAACGAGGCCCGCAACATGGCTTGCCATATCCGTCAGATCGAATTCATCGATCTTGCGAATACCGCTTTTACCCGCCGTAATGGAATCCCAATTCCTCTTTACGCCAACACCTAGCGGCGTAACCATACCCATGCCTGTGACAACAACGCGTCTCATAGTCCGTAACCCTTTCAGTCAAATAGAAAAACGGCGGCTCAACTATAACAAATAGTCAGGGCCGCCGTCATATCAATAATTGATCAGTCTATTATTCGCCGGAATTGGCTTTGATGAAGTTGACTGCATCGCCAACCGTCTGGATTTTCTCGGCTGCATCGTCCGGAATTTCGACTTTGAATTCTTCTTCGAATGCCATAACCAATTCAACCGTGTCGAGGGAGTCCGCGCCCAGATCATCGATAAAGCTTGCGCCTTCCGTGACTTTCGCTGCGTCTACGCCGAGATGCTCGACAACAATTTTCTTTACGCGGTCTGCAATATCGCTCATTGCGGTCCCTTACCTTTTCTTTTGTTTAAGTTAAATTCGAGGGGGACTTTACCAATCCCGAAAGGCTTTGCAAGCCCTTTCCTGTTGCATAGCACCCCGAATATTATTTTTCCAGCATATTCAAAGCTCTAGCTTGTTCTGCATGTGGATAAGACGGTCAAAAACCTCATGCGCACCGGCAGATTTCAGCACCTGCGCCTGTTTTTCAGGATCATGCGAAGAACCCGTATAGCCCCAGACCGTCATACCGGCGGCGACACCCGCGCGAACGCCCGCGCTGCTATCCTCAATAACCAGGCACCGCGAAGGATCGGCTCCCATTGTGCTGGCCGCAAACAAAAACAGGTCGGGCCATGGTTTGGGATTTTTTACCTGAACCTTGGTAAAGACGATGTCTTCGGTAAAGTTGGTCATCAATCCTGTCTTTTCAAGGGAATCGATAACATTTTTGCGCTCCCCGTTTGAGGCCACACAAACCTTGCATCTGGCTTTTGCAGCAACAATCAGTTCGGCTGCGCCTTCAATAGGCTTCAGCGCGGTAAGCTGCAGCTCGCTCACACGGCGCGTGTAACGTGGAATGACGTCCTGCGGCAGCAATTCGCGGCCCGTTTCTGCCTTGATGGCCAGAAGAATGTTGGAAACCGTTGTACCGACCCAATGCTTGTAAGCATGCTCCAGAGTGTATTGGGTCAAACCTTCCGCATGCAAAACATCCAGCAAAGCCTGGTTGTTCAGATATTCGGAGTCTGTGAGGGTGCCGTCACAATCGAAAATAACAAGATCAAATGAATTCATGCTGCGAAAATGCCTTAAATTATTGCCGGCCGCAACGACAACCCGCGCTTATTGTTCCAATCGTTGCTGAAAATAATTTGCCGCCTTGCGGATTTCACGCGTGCGGTGGCTGGACACGCCTTCATCCTGCCAATGGGCGTTCAAAACCCGCGCATTGTCGGTGCGCGGCAGCGCTACAATTTTGGCACATTCTTGGAAAGCCTTGGCTACATCGCATCCCCTCCCGGAGTTGAACGCATCATAGAACTGCTCTCTCAGGGGGCCATATGTTTTATCCTGCAGGCGAGCTTCACCGGAACCTTCGCCACCGGGCAAGACGCGAACGGCGCGGCGATTGGCAACAACCAGAATATCCTGCTCGTCATCCGGCGTGCGTACAGCCCCCACAAACTCCCGTTGCGGGTCGTAAAAATGAATTTTTTTGGCTTTAAGCTCCTTTGTAATTTCACGAAGGTCTTTGGGCTCGGCCTCGCCGCGGTAAATGCCCGGCACAACTTCCAGACAGCATTGGGGAGACAGGTCCAGTTGATACAAAGGTTGCAGGATGCGTTCATCCACCACGGTGCGCGCATCGAAGACGGGCGCATTGGCCGTTTTCTTCAATCCCAGGAAACTTGAAACGAGGCTGGTAAAAGTCGGCCTGCGATACACGAAGCTTAACACTATACCTTGCGTGTTCAGATAGATACGGTCGACATTCGGGCCGGAGAAATGCTCATGCTCTTCCGGATTGGGAAGCTGCAGGAAATCCAGCATATCTACGGCCCTGTCATGGGCCTCTTCATCTGCGCATATGAAGATAGACGACAACAAAGAACCATCATTTGGATTTTCCGGTACCGCCATAGCACACCCCCTTAAATAAACACCCTGCTTTCAAAGGAAAGCGGATGTTTCTTAAGCTTTTTACCTCTGCAAATGCAAGGGCGAAGCGGTGAAATTATAATGGCGAAATAATGGCTGGATGGATACTTACCTATACCTTTGACACACACCAAACTATCCTCGTGTCTCAAAATGCAACCGCTTGTTAACGCCGCATAAACAACTGAGGGTGTATATTTTTTGGTAAATACAACCCAAACGAGCGCCCCATGAATTTGAAAAGAAAAAACGCAAGGATACTTCTCGTAGAAGACGATCTCATGATGAACCTTATGATTTCCACGCTTCTATCCCAGAGCGGTTACAAAGCCATGTGTGTTTTCAATGGCGACGATGCAATGAAAAAACTGAAAGAGCAGAAGTTCGATATTCTCATCACCGACATTCTGATGCCGGGTAAAGAGGGAATAGAGGTTATTCAGGAGACCAAAGAATACAATCCGGACATCAAGATTATAGCGATCTCGGCGGGCGGCCAGGTCGGACGCACGACGTTTCTTGATCTTGCGCGGGCGCACGGGGCCGATATCGGCATGGGTAAACCTTTTATGCCGGACGTCCTTCTCTCACATCTCGAAAGCATAACCGAAGCGTAACCTGAAGTTACGCTCTATCGGTTAGATCATCGCCATGCCGCCATTCACATGAATGGTCGATCCCGTGACGTATCCGGCTTCTTCGGAAGCAAGAAAGGCCACAGCCGCAGCAATGTCTTCGGAGGAACCCATCTTGCCGGCCGGAATGGTGTAATTGATCTTGGATTTCTGCTCGTCGGTCAGAACTTCGGTCATCGCCGTGGCAATAAAGCCCGGCGCGACACAGTTCACCGTGATATTGCGCGAGGCGATCTCGGCGGCCATGGCTTTGGACCAGCCGATCATACCGGCCTTGGAAGCCACGTAATTGCACTGGCCGGGATTGCCTGTCACGCCGACGACGGATGCTACGTTGACGATACGGCCCCAGCGGCGCTTCATCATCCCACGCTGGCACGCCTGCGCCAGTTTGAACGTCGCCGTCATGTTGACGTCGATCACCTGCTGCCAGTCTTCATCCTTCATGCGCATGGACAGGCCGTCTTTGGTAAGGCCGGCGTTGTTCACGAGGATATCGACTTGCCCGAGCTGCTCTTCGGCGCGGGCGATAAGTTCAACGGCGGCTTCCTTCGTCGATAAATCGGCCGTCAGCACGACCACGTTGTCGCCAAGCTCCTTGGCAAGCGCCTCGAGCTTTTCAGTGTTGCGGCCGGAGATACCGACTTTCGCGCCCTGCGCATGCAAAGCTTTTGCGATCGCACCGCCGATACCGCCCGTGGCGCCCGTAACAAGTGCTGTTTTTCCTGTAAGATCGAACATATTCATTTCCTGTGTTGTTAAGATTTATAAGGTCGGCGCCAGCGCTTCACGTTGCAATACATAGCCCATACCGCCTTCGATACGGTGTGTCGATACCTTTACACCGTCTCCCGTGACGGTTACACCGCCGCTTGCCCGCACCATTGTGTCCCTGTGCAGTGTGATCATGGTGTTGCATACCCTGATGAACGCAGCGCGTGAAAAAGGAACTTCCGCGCTCATATCGTCCATCATTTTGCTGTCAATCACCCGATCAGTTTGCGCCATGAAATCGAGCACGTCTTTGCATTCCGTGCTGCGGCGATATTCCATGGTCAGCTCGCGGGCCATATCGGACATAACGAAGCTTTATTTCAGCTTGGCGATCAGCGCTTCGATACCTTCGGGCGTGCCGACGCTATCGCAAGCGATGTCTTTTTCTATGCGTTTGACAAGACCGGCGAGCACTTTGCCCGCGCCCAGCTCGACCATTTCTGTAACGCCCTGCTCCTTCATCCATTGAACGGACTCTCTCCAGCGCACCATGCCCGTGATCTGGTCGACCAGCAGGCGGCGGATGTCGGACGGCTCGCTCACGCCTTTTGCCGTGACGTTCGATACAACGGGCACAAAGGGCGGGCGGATGTTTGTGTCGGCCAGCGCATATGCCATTTCCTGCGCGGCGGGTGCCATAAGGGAGCAATGGAAAGGCGCGGAAACAGGAAGAAGGATAGCGCGTTTTGCGCCTGCCTCGGTCGCGTAATTGATGGCCAGCTGCACCGCACCGGCATGGCCCGATACCACGATCTGGCCATCGCTGTTGTCGTTCGCTGCCTGACAGACGACTTCCTTGCCGCCTTCAGCCGATGCTTTTTTCACCACGTCCTGCACTTCGGGCAGGTTCATACCGAGTATGGCCGCCATAGCGCCAACGCCGACCGGCACGGCCTTTTGCATCGCCTTGCCGCGCGTGCGGAGCAGTTTGGCGGTAACACCAAGATCAAGCGCGCCGGATGCCGTCAGTGCGGAATATTCGCCAAGGCTGTGGCCTGCCATGAAAGAACATGTGCTCTCAAATTTGATACCGCCCTGTTTTTTCAAAATCTTCACAACCGCCATGGATACGGCCATCAGCGCTGGCTGGGTGTTTTCGGTGAGATTAAGCTGCTCTTCCGGTCCTTCGAACATAAGTGTTGAAAGCTTCTGACTCAGCGCATCATCGACTTCCTGAAAAACTTCTTTTGCTTCCGTGAACGCATCGGCAAGATCTTTGCCCATGCCGACAAACTGCGATCCTTGTCCCGGAAATATAAACGCGCGGCTCATGCTCTACCCTCTTTGGTGTCTTGTATTAGTTGTGCGCAACATTGCAAAGCGGAGGAACTTTCGTCAAGTGCGCGGCAGCTCATTTCGTCTAATATAAACAGACACTGAATAACACAATGCACAACAGAAAATTATAGGCCTAAAAGGCTTTTTGTTATATAAATACAAAATCAGTACATTGTTGTTCGATTCGGCCCCGGGATTTCCCCACAATATAAACCCCGTATCGCCACATTACTGTCCAATAAAAAGCCTTCAATGATGCGAGGGATATCAGAGAGATAAGGTAAAGGCGGAAGCATGATAATCCGCCAAGCGGCACCATAGAGGACTCATAGCCACCAACTACTAACCACAGGAGGTAATGACCATGAGCTCCAACGAACCGAAGAAAAAAGTAATACACCGGGTACTCGAAGAAACCAGATATGCCTATCGTCTGTCCTGCGAGATGGACCACCAGAATGCCGACTATGCCGAATACGCCAGTCTGCAGTCGCTGACAGAATTCCGCAGAGCCTTTGGCAACCCGGAACTCACCTATGAACAATTGTGCCAGATCTTGCGCAGCGCCTCGAACAAAGAGCGTCGGCGCCAGTGCAAAACCCCTTGGGCAATGTTCATGGCCAACTACCTGGAAAGGAACGGGGCGGCAAATTCCGTTCATATCCGGCACTAAGAAACCAGTCTAAGCAGAATTTAACCATCTTCATTCCGCTCCGCATCGGCCCTCCAACCGATCGGGGCGGAAACTTATATGGGGTCATGCGGGACAGACTGCGATATAGTGTCGTACCAAGTGGTCTTTGATGAAGCAAAAACGGCAAAAACCATCAAACGAACTATAGGATTAAACATTACGGAAATTAAATTGCCGATAAAATCCTTGCAATCCTTGGCTTTCCCCCGCTATAACCCCCTCAATTGAAACCTCGCCAGACCTAAGGCATTGCGGTCTGGCTTTATATCCGAGAGGAGAAAATCATGCCCTTTTACGAAACCGTGTTTATCGCACGGCAGGACCTCAGCGATGCGCAGGTAAAAGCCATCACTGAAGGCGCTGAAAAAATCATCAAAGACGCCAAAGGCAAAATCACGAAGACCGAAAACTGGGGTCTCCGCACGCTTGCCTACAAAATCAACAAAAACAAAAAAGGCCACTACGTCCTGATCGAAACCGACACGCCGGCTCCGGCGATGCTCGAAGTAGAGCGTACGCTGCGCCTGAACGAAGACGTGATCCGTTACATGACGATCCGTCTGGACGAACCGTCCAAAGGCCCGTCGAAGATCATCGACAAAAACACGAATGACGACTTTGAAGGCAAGGAGGCCGCATAATGTCTGAACGTCCTGAAAGAGCAGAGCGCAGCGAAGGCGCTGGTGGTGGCAAGAAAACTTTCTTCCGTCGCCGTAAGACATGCCCGTTCTCCGGCCCGAAAGCCCCGACGATTGACTGGAAAGACGTTCGTCTTCTCGGCCGTTTCGTCTCCGAGCGCGGCAAAATGGTTCCCTCCCGTATCACGGCAGTGAGCCAGAAGAAACAACGTGAACTGGCACAGGCCATCAAACGCGCACGCTACATGGCGCTGATGCCTTATGTCCGTAACGAGAGCGAAAGCCGCTAAGGTTAGGAAAGGAATAAAAGATGCCTACACAAGTAATCCTGCTGGAGCGTGTTGAGAATCTCGGTGCTATGGGCGATGTTGTCGCCGTAAAACCGGGCTACGCCCGCAACTACCTGTTGCCGCAAGCGAAAGCCCTGCGCGCAACGAAAGAAAACGTCGCCTACTTCGAAGCACAAAAAGCCTCCCTGCAAAAGGCCAACGCCGAGAAGAAGTCTGAAGCCGAACAGGTTGCCAAAAAGATCGAAGGCTCCAAAGTCGTCATCATCCGTCAGGCTTCCGAAGGCGGCCAGTTGTACGGTTCGGTATCGAGCCGCGACATCGCCGAAGCTCTGGCAAACGACACGAAAGTTGCTGTAACGCGCGGTCAGGTTGCCCTGAACGCCGCTTACAAGACGGTCGGTCTGTTCCCGGTTGACGTTGTTCTGCACCCGGAAGTAAAAGTGAAGATCACGGTTAACGTGGCGCGCTCCGCTGACGAAGCTGCAACGCAAGCCAAAACCGGCAAAGCCGTCATCGCCGACAACGGCCGTGGCAGCAAGCGCAGCGAAGCCAACCTCGACGATGCGAAATCCGCAATGCTCGAAGAAGGCGCTCTCGCAGCTGAAAAAGCCGAAGCGGAAGAAGAAGCCAAGGCATCCGCCGCCGACGCTGAAAAAGCCGCTAAAAAAGCAGCTGCCAAAAAAGAGAAAAAAGCCGAAGGCCTTACCGAAGGTATGGCTGCCGAAGTCGCAGAAGACATCGCCGAGTAATTTTCTCTTTGAAATCATTCGAAAAACCCCTGCCCTCAAAAGCAGGGGTTTTTTATACACAGACCTATCCACGAGGTTACAGGCTATTTTATTTTCGCAGGCTTAAAACCAAGCTGTTAAAATATAAAACCGATGATTAGTATGGATACCATGTCAGATTCCGCACAGTTTAAAGTCGTTGAAAACGACCCGCTCGCACATCGTACCATGCCGCATAACTTGGAAGCCGAGCAGGGATTGCTGGGCATGCTGCTCATCGATAATAAAAATGCCGAAAAGGTCAACGACCTTATCAAGGCAGACCATTTCAGCCACCCAACACATGGTAAAATATACGACGCGATTTTGCGCATGATCGATAAGGGGCTTGAGGCAAAAGCCACGACACTTAAAGATTACTTCGAGAAAGATGAAACGCTGGCCGCTGTCGGCGGCACGAAATATCTGGTGGAACTCGCAACCGAAGTGCCGCTGCTCAACGATATCCGCGATTACGCGCAAACGATTTACGACCGCCATTTGCGCCGCGAAATTATTCGCTTCAACCAAGACGTTTCAACGATGGCATTCAACTATGCCATTGAGCAAGATGCCGAAAATATCCTGACCGAAGCAGAAGGCCGTTTGTACAAACTTGCGGAAAGCGGAAAATCAACACAAACAGGATTTGTTACACTACGTGATTCCGTTCGCGTGGCTATCGAATACGCAGAAGCAGCCTTTAAATCGGACTCGCATGTTACGGGCATTACAACAGGCCTGAAAGACCTTGATGAAAAGCTGGGTGGCTTGCACGGGTCGGACCTTCTTATCCTGGCGGCTCGGCCTTCCATGGGTAAGACATCGCTTGCCGTTAACATCGCGTTCAACGCGGCCAAAGCCTTTGCCGAAGGCAAACAAGGCGGCGGGCGTGTCGGCTTTTTCTCTCTCGAAATGAGTTCCGATCAGCTGGCCACGCGTATTCTGTCCGATGCGTCGGGCATTTCCGGAGACGCGCTGCGTAAGGGTAATATCAAGGAATCGGATTTCGTATCGTTTGTGCAAGCGGCACAACAGCTTTCGAGCGTGCCGCTTTACATCGATGATACGCCCGGCCTTTCCATCGCGCAGGTCAGGTCACGCGCGCGTCGCCTGAAACGTCAGCACGGTCTTGAACTCTTGATCGTTGACTACTTGCAGCTTTTGACCGGATCCGGCGGAAGACAATCCGAGGGCAACCGTGTTTTGGAAATCTCGGAAATCACGCGCGGCCTGAAAGGTATTGCGAAGGAACTGGGTATTCCTGTTATTGCGCTATCACAGCTTTCGCGCGCCGTTGAATCGCGCGAAGATAAACGTCCTATGCTTTCCGACCTGCGCGAATCCGGATCCATCGAGCAGGACGCGGACTGCGTTATGTTCATTTATCGCCGCGAATATTACATGTCCCGTGAAGTGCCGGAAAAGCGCGCGGGTGAAGACGACACAAAATTCAATGACCGTTACCAGCAATGGACGCAGGAATTGCAAGATTGCGCGAACGTGGCAGATGTCATTGTGGCAAAACAGCGTCACGGCCCGATCGGCACGGTAGAGTTGTTCTTTGATTCCAATGTCACCCGTTTCGGGGATCTGGAACGCCGCTACGGTTAGTGTTGCCGCTGACTATCGGCATCGTTTCGTTTACCAGCTGTTCGATCATGTTATCGACCGCCCTGTTCCAGACTTTTCTGGCCACGGGCAGGCTGACACCGTCACGCACCTCGACACAGATATCATCGACCATTTTCTTGAGGAGGCCCTCCGCCTGCAATTCGACCGGGAACAAATCCTGCGAAGGATATTTGTGCTGCGCGTGCGTAACCAACGCTCTGGCGTGATGAAATATGAAGTGTTCGCGGAACAGATGGCTCTTTTTCGACAGATCGAGAAAGTCGGGATTGCGCAGCAACCCCGCCGCATTTGAGAACTCGGTGCGCAGCATCCGGCGGTCAGCCTCGCGAATGGTATCAGTGGCTTTCTTCCGGTAGCTGTCCAGATTAACGACGTCTCCCAAAATGGCTCCTGACCCTGTAACTTTTTTTCGAAAGCGGCTATAAAGTAAAACGCGCTTAATTTTTTTCATAATGTTAATGCGGCAAACGTTCAAGGAAAATCATGTCCAGACAACCTTCCTCCACAGCTTCCGCGCGTTTGACCGTTTCGCGGCAGGCGCTTGTCGAAAATTACAAAACTGTGTCGGCGGGAAACACGGAAGCGGCGCCTGTGTTAAAGGCCAACGCCTATGGAACAGGCGCGCTGCAGGCTTTCAAGGCGCTCCGCAACGCGGGGGCCAATAAATTTTTTGTGGCAACTCCGAACGAGGCTGCGGAACTGCGCGCCGCAGATGCCGATGCCGATCTGTATGTTCTGGGTGGATTTTATACCGCCGCGGGCAGTGAATATGTAAGCGGCGGTTTTATACCGGTTCTGAATTCATTAGAGGAAATTTCCCGTTGGGGCGCTCTTGCGAAAACACAAAGCCGAAAGCTACCAGCCGCTGTTCATTTCGATACCGGGATGAACAGGCTGGGATTATGTAAGGAAGAAACGAAAAAATTGCTCGCCGATCCGTCCCGGCTGGATGGCATAGATCTGCGTCTGGTGATGAGCCATTTTGCCTGCAGCGATGAAAAAGACCATGAGATGAACGATCGACAGGCAGAGTCTTTCGCTGATATTGCGGCTTCTTTTCCCGGCATTCCCAAATCATTGAGTAACTCTTCCGGCATATTTCGTGACAAAAACTGGCATTATGACCTGCTTAGGCCCGGCTTCTGCCTTTATGGCGGAAATCCAACGCCTGAAGCCACCAATCCGATGCGTTCCGTCGTGGACTTGTCTGTGCGTATCCTGCAGATAAGAAATGTAAAAGCTGGGGAAAGTGCAGGGTATGGGGCCTCGCACAGATTCCAAAACGATACGTCCCTCGCGGTTGTCGCGCTGGGTTATGCCGACGGATTCCATCGTTCAGGCAGCAACCGCGCAAAACTATTCTGGAATGGCCAGCCCTGTCCTGTCGTTGGAAAAGTTTCCATGGATCTTATCATCGTTGATATTGGCAATGTTAAAGGTCAAAAGCCCGCCCAAGGCGAATGGCTGGAGGTGCTGGGCCCTAACCAAACAGTCGACGATCTGGCGAATGATCTTGGCACGATAGGTTATGAAGTCCTTACCTCTCTGGGCAATCGATACGAGAGAATATACATTTAGGCTTTTCAGCAACGTCCAAAAAGGTTAAGAATTTGATTGGTCTTGCTTTTTTGAAGGTTTAAAAACGCGGCATGAGCGATAATCCATCTGTAAAATTTAGCTTTGTCCTCGACATTTGCGAGGCGGTTGGCCATAGCATTCTGCGTTTTTTCCAATCGATAGGCGCTCTGGCATTGTTTGTAGGACAATCCATCCGTCACGTCTTCACACCGCCCTGGTATCCTAACCTGATACTGCGGCAGTTCGTGGATATCGGTTACTATTCTTTGCCGGTTGTTGGCATGACCGCAATTTTCACAGGCATGGTACTGGCGTTGCAGTCCTACACGGGCTTTACCCGCTTCAACGCAGAAAGCGCTATTGCGGGCGTTGTCGCCCTGTCCGTTACGCGCGAACTGGCACCTGTGCTGGCCGGCCTTATGGTGGCCGGGCGCATAGGCGCTTCCATAGCGGCCGAAATCGGCACCATGCGTGTGACAGAACAGATCGACGCGCTGACCACCCTATCCGTCAATCCTTACAAATACCTGATCGTGCCGCGTATCGTTGCCGGAACGCTTATGCTGCCGGCCCTCGTCCTGATCGCGGATATCATAGGCATTTACGGCGGTTATGTTGTTTCCATCTACACGCTGGGCTTTTCCGAAGGCTCTTACCTTCAGCAAACATGGGATATTCTTCAGCCCAACGACGTGATTTCCGGTCTCTGGAAAGCCTCCGCGTTCGGCTTTATTGTCACCATGATGGGCTGCTATCACGGTTTTAATTCAGGGCGCGGCGCGCAGGGCGTAGGGGCCGCAACGACTTATGCTGTTGTCTCCGCTTCTATCCTTATCCTGATCTTCAACTTTATCCTGACCAAAGTATTTTTCTCATGAGCATTGCTGAAACACATAAAATGTCGGCAACACCGAAAATCTCCATGCGCGACGTCAAGAAAACCTTTGGTTCCAAAGTTGTTCTGGACGGCATCAACCTGACGGTCGCCCCCGGAGAGTCATTGGTGGTTATCGGAGGCTCGGGTACGGGCAAATCCGTAACCCTGAAATGCATTCTCGGGCTGATCAAACCTGATTCCGGCTCTATCACGGTTGACGGCAAAGAAATAACATCCCTTGGCTCTTCCGGACGGGACGAACTTATGGGCAAATTCGGCATGCTCTTTCAGGGGGCTGCCCTCTTCGACTCCCTGAAAGTATGGCAAAACGTCGCTTTCGGCCTGATCCATGGCCGCAATATGGATGCCGAACAGGCGCGCGAGATTGCGATCAAAAAGCTTGCACAGGTGGGGCTTGGCGCACATGTGGGTGACCTGTTCCCGGCCGAATTGTCAGGCGGTATGCAAAAACGCGTTGGTCTCGCACGTGCTATAGCGACCAATCCCGAGATTATTTTCTTTGACGAACCGACCACGGGTCTGGATCCCATCATGGCAGATGTCATCAACGACCTGATCGTGGATTGCGTAAAGGATCTGGGAGCCACGGCGCTTTCCATTACCCATGACATGGCTTCTGCCCGCAAGATTGCGGACCACGTGGCAATGATCCATGCCGGCAAGATTATCTGGTACGGAAAGGTCTCGGAACTCGACCATTCCGGCAACGAATATGTGGACCAGTTCATCCATGGCAGAGCCGACGGCCCCATCACCCGCCACGCCAGTTTTAAAACGCTTTAGGCACCGTATTTTTACCGCTTTGCGCCTTTAATCCGCCCTGAACTTGTGCGATAAAAGCCAATGCGCTGGCTGGGACGGATCTTTATCTTCCTTTTTTACATAGGACTGCTGGGCGGGATTTTCGCCGCCAGCGCGGCCTATTTCACGTATCGCCACTACACCAAAGACTTGCCTGATTATTCCCAGCTAAAAAAATACGAGCCGCCTATCGTTACGCGCATCTATGCGGGCGATGGGCGCCTGCTTGCCGAATACGCGCAGGAAAAACGCGTATTTGTGCCAGTAGAAGCGATGCCTGACCTTGTAAAGAACGCATTCATCGCAGCGGAAGACCAAAATTTCTACACGCATCCCGGAATAGACCTGGTCGCTATTGCACGCGCAGGCGTAACCAACTTCGTCAACAAGGGCGGACGCATGGTGGGTGCATCCACTATCACGCAACAGGTGGCAAAAAACTTCCTTTTGACCAACGAGCGTTCGATCGAACGGAAAATCCGTGAAGCCATCCTTGCAACCCGCATGGAAAAGGCGATGACCAAAAACCAGATTCTTGAGCTTTATCTCAATGAAATCTATCTGGGCCAAAGATCGTACGGTGTTGCGGCGGCTGCACAAACTTACTTTAACAAAAAACTGGATGACCTGAACGTCGCGGAAGTCGCCTATCTTGCCGCTTTGCCCAAAGCGCCGAACAATTACCACCCTGTGCGCAAACACAATGCCGCCATCGCGCGCCGCAACTGGGTTATCGACCGCATGCAAGAGGACGGCTATATCACTGCCAGCCAAGCTGACCTCGCAAAGAAAATGCCGCTTGCCATGACTCTCAAGGATGAAGCCGATGTTGTAAATGCGCCTTTCTATGCGGAAGAAGTGCGCCGGCAATTGAAGACACAATACGGCGCAGACTCCCTTTACAAAGGCGGTCTGGCCGTCCGCACTTCGCTTGATCCACGCTTGCAGGATATCGCCGTAAAGTCATTGCGCGATGGTCTGCAGGCCTATGACCGCCGTCACGGCTGGCGTGGCCCATTCGCACACATAGACTCTCTCGATAATTGGGAAGAAGAAATTCTTAAAATCGAAGAACCGGACGATATGCTGGACGACTGGACTATGGCCGTTGTACTGGAGAGCGGCACATCGTCCGCCAAGATTGGTTTTTCCGATAAGAAAACCGACACATTGCCGCTCATCAATGTGCAATGGGCACGTCAGTGCCTTCAGGAATGCTATGCGCTTGGTCCGGAAATTACTGCGGTCAACCAAGTGCTCAAAAGCGGTGATGTGATTTTCGTCAGTCGGAAAAAAGTTGGCAAAAGCACGGCATGGGAACTCCAGCAGATCCCTAAAGTTCAAGGTGCTTTGATAGCCATGGACCCGCACACTGGCCGGGTACTCGCGATTCAAGGCGGCTGGAAATACGGCCCCTCGCAATTCAACCGTGCCACACAGGCTAAACGCCAACCGGGGTCAGCGTTCAAACCTTTCGTCTATCTCGCCGCGCTCGATAAAGGGTTCACCCCTGCAACCCGCGTGCTTGACGCACCTTTCGTCATGGAACAAGCACCCGGTGATTTCTGGCGGCCGACAAACTACTCCGGCCAGTATTACGGTCCGACGCCCATTCGCGTCGGTGTGGAAAAATCCAGAAACCTTATGACGGTGCGTCTTGCAGACCATGTTGGTATGAAGACGATTGTTGAATATGCCGAACGCTTCGGCATTGCCGACGACATGAAGCCTTATCTTTCCTATGCGCTCGGTGCCGGTGAGACAACGCTTTTGAAACTGACCAACGCCTATGCGATGATCGTCAATGGCGGCAAGAAAATCACGCCGACTATCATCGACCGCATTCAGGACCGTCGCGGCGAGACCATATATTCCTATGACAATCGTCCCTGTCCGAATTGTGGAAAGCTCATCCGTTGGGACGGACAAACCACACCGGAAGTGCCGGACGGCCGCGAACAGATTGCCGATGAACGCACCGCCTATCAGATGGTCTCTATTCTGGAAGGCGTTGTACAGCGGGGCACAGCTGCCAAACTGGCCGAGCTAGGCCGCCCTCTTGCCGGAAAAACAGGCACGACCAACAAATCAAAAGATACATGGTTTATTGGTTTTTCACCCGACCTCGTCGTTGGCGTGTTCGTCGGCTTTGACGAGCCGCAATCGCTTGGCAAGCGCGAAACCGGCGGCAGCACGGCTGTACCTATTTTCGGCGAGTTTATGAAAGAAGCACTGAAGGACACACCGCCTACCCCGTTCCGCGTGCCGCCCGGCATCAAGAACGTGCGCATCAATGCGGAGACAGGCCGTGCCGCACAACCCGGCGACAAGCATATGATTTATGAAGCTTTTGTCACCGGCACAGAACCCAATCTGGACGATTACGTTCTGGATAACACTGTTGTAGGCGGAGACCAGACGGTCGGCGCCGGCGGCTACACTGACGGTTCTGACACGGTGTATGATGATGGCTCTGGAACAGCGGGTGCAATGCCGCCAATGGACAGCGGTATAACACAACAGCCTTCCATAGAAGCCCAGCCTTTCCAGCCAGCAGGCGATGCTATGACCTCGTTCTCAAGAGAGCGGGAAGGTGTCTCCCCCACGCCTGTCTATCCAGCGCCGCAGCAGGACACAGGGTCGGATTTCAACGGCACGGGCGGTTTGTATTAGAGGTTTTGCAGATGGCACGATTAGCTTTACGCAACAAAACAATCAGTCTGTTATCTGCCATTGTTTACGGGATCTGCATACTTCCCGGTAGTTTGTTGTTGCACGCTTTTCGTGCAGATCTTATGCAAGGCAAGCCCGATCCATCAGCCCTGAGTTATTGGAAAAAGCATGAAGCCCTTGGGCTTTCCAAACCTATGAAATATCCTTTCTAACATGATTGTCTTAGGGATAGCCGAACAGGATAACTTCAGCTCTTATGCGCTTATCAAAAACGGTGATGTTCTTTATGCATCAGAGCCACAACCTAATGCTTATCCACCGACAGCGGTTGAAACGGCTCTAGCCACTTACAATATTGGCACAGATAAAATTGATTCTTTCTGCTATTTTGAAAAACCCTTGCTTAGACTTGAACGCGCTATTGAAAGCCATCTATCGCATGCACCAAGAAGTTTTCAAAATTTCCAGCGCGAAATACCAAAACTTTCCAAAGACTGTATCTTTAAAAAACGCGATTTAGCACGAACCCTGCACCAAGTCTTTCCGCAGAAAACAAAATCTTCGATCAAGAGCAAAATTCTTTTCAGCAATCATATCCTCTCGTTATGCAGCCAGGCTTTTTACCCATCTTCTTACGAACAGGCCGCCGTACTATGCCTCGATGATATGGGTGAATGGGCCGGAACGGCCATAGCAATCGGAAACGGCAACGAGATCAATATAGAAAAAGAAATTCCCTACCCCCATTCCCTCGGATATTTCCTGGATGCTTTTTCTTCGTATCTTTCCGTGCCGCGTGACCAGATGTCCGCCCTAGCAAAGCAGGGTGAACCCACCTACGCGCGCATGATGAGCCGAAGTCTTATTGACCTCAAACCCGATGGCTCGTTTCGCCTAAACCAGTTTTATTTCGGGTATGCGGCGGGAGAAGATACGACCACAGAATCTTTGCATGAACTACTCGGCGATCCACCTCGGCAGGAGGGCGAATCTTTTACGCAGAAACATAAGAATATAGCGGCTTCTGTGGCCGCGATAATTTCACAAGCCGTGTCTTTGATTATTCATGCCATAGCGCGTGATTATCGCGGTATTCACAATCTTTGCGTTACCGGAAAAATCCTTCAGGAAGATTTCGTACGCGATAGAATTCTACGGGATCATTCGTTCGATAGTGTAGAAATCAAATCTGCGTATAGCGCACAGACATTGGCGATCGGCGCCGCGCTGGCCGCTTATTATTGTCATCATAACAACCCACGCGATGTTATGTTTTTACAAAACTTACCCACAGCGGTTAGACGATAAAAACTGGGGAAGCTGTTGCGGAAGTTTTGGTAGCTTCGTTGCTTTCACGAATCCTTTCTGAAATCATGAGACATGATCTCGATTGATTCTCCTGAAAATTTTTCTTCCCTCAAAGGCCAGCTTTTAATCGCCATGCCACAGATGAACGATCCGCGTTTTCATCACGCGGTTATATTCATGTGTGTGCACGATCAAAAAGGTGCGATGGGCATGGTGATCAATCATACGCTTCCTTCGCCATCGTTTCCCGAAATACTGGCACAGGTCGGGGTTAGCAGCGATAAACCCCTGCCCGATTCAATCAAATCGCTTCCAGTGCTCGCCGGCGGCCCTGTACAAGGCGTTCACGGTTTCCTGATACATTCAGCCGACTTCTCGCAAAAAGACACTATCCCCGTCGACGACATGTTTTCCATCAGCGGCACGGTTGATTCGCTTCGCACAATCGTGAATGGGTATCGTCCAGAGAAAATGCTTTTCACTTTGGGATATGCCGGTTGGGGTCCGGGCCAATTGGAGCGCGAGTTGCAGGACAATGTGTGGCTGACAGCGCCGGCAAGCTACGAAATTGTTTTTAACACACCGGCCAACGAGCGCTGGGAAACCGCTTTTGCGGCTATAGGTGTAAATCCAGCCATGATCTCCGGCCTGTCAGGACGCGCTTAAATTTTGCTGCGCATTAAGACCGTATAAAATATGGTCCTGCCTTCTGCCATTTATCTGGATGTAGGAGCGCGCAAAGCCCTCTTCTTCGAATCCGAGCCTTAAAAGCATTTTTTGGCTCTTGTCATTGTGCACCAATGTGGCCGCGTTCATACGCGCCAGTCTCAAAGGACCGAAGGCAAAATCAAGCGCCGTTCCGGCTGCGTCGCTCATGAGGCCTTTTCCTTGCTGCGGTTGGTCGATCCAATATCCGAGGGAAGCCATTTGCGCCGCACCTCTTGTCACGTTGTTAATATTGATTCCACCTAAAAGCTCGTGTGTGCCTTGCATAAAAATGAGAAAGGCATAGGTATTGTCTCCTTCCCAATCATTGGCCAAACGCTCTACCCTCCGGCGAAAAAAATCCGGCTCAAGACAACCTTCAGGCCAAGCCGGTTCAAACGGTTTCAAGAATTCGGCATTACGACTGCGTACATCCACCCATTGTGCGTAATCGGATATTTTTGCTGGCCGTAGATATATTCTCCCGGCATCAAGAAACACGGAAGGAGCTTTTTCCGAAGCCTTCCGCGACCACATGGCTATGCAACCAGTCTTGCAGAAATCTTGTCATAGGACTCGAGGGTCTTAACCGGACCATAGGCGGCCAGCGTTGGCTTACCGGTAAATATTTTCTGAGCCACCCTCTGAACCGTATATACGGTAACAGCATCCACTTGCGCGATAACGCGGTTTATATCCGGTGCGTTGTTATAATTAATCAAGTATTTCGCCTGGCGATTGGCACGCGAAAGCATGGATTCACGGCTCATAAGAATGCCTGCTTTTATCTGCGCTTTTGCACGGTTAAGCTCCGCCTCGCTGATAGGCTCCTGCATGATTTTCATCAACTCGTCACATGTGACTGGAACCAGTTCATTGAGAGATTCCGGACCCGTACCGGCATATATTTCAAACTGGCCGTCATCGTGATACGAGGAATGGCTCGAATAAATGGAATATACCAGACCGCGTTTTTCACGAATTTCCTGAAACAGGCGCGACGACATCCCGCCGCCCATGACCGTTCCCAAAATCAGGGCCGAATAGTAATCAGGATCTTCACGGTCTACACCGCGGAAGCCCAACACGACGTGGCTTTGTTCCAGTTTCTTTTCTTTGCGGAATTCGCCCCCGGCGTATTTTGCAGGCGTATAGGTCTGATGCGTGTTCGCTGGCAGGTCTGCAAACATTGTCTGGGCCATATGTACGAAGGATTCATGGTCGACATTCCCCGCAGCAGACAAGACCAGTTTCTCCGGCGTGTAAAAACGATGCACGTAATCGTACAGCGTTTCTTTTTTCATGTTTTGGATGATTTTCTCACGACCCAGGATAGGTGCGCCCAGAGCCTGATTTGGGTAGGCCGTTTCCTGATAAAAATCAAACACGACATCATCGGGCGTATCGTTGGTCATACCGATTTCCTGAATGATCACACCACGCTCTTTCTCCAGTTCAGAATCCGGGAATGTCGGACGCTGAAGAATATCGGAAAGAATGTCCATAGCCATCGGCATATCGTTTTTCAGCAGGTGTATGTAATAGGCCGTAATCTCACGCGACGTGTAAGCGTTGATCTGCCCCCCGACATCTTCCACCGCCTCTGCTATTTCCCGCGCGCTGCGCGTAGGCGTACCGTTGAACATCATATGTTCAACCATGTGGGCCACGCCGTTATGTTGCAGATCTTCATGGCGGGTACCGACATCAGCCCATGTGCCCACTGCCACTGTTTCCATTTCGGGAACCGTGTCTGTAATAATACGAAGACCGTTGTCTAGACGGGTGATTTGGATGCTCATTTTTTTATATTCTTTCTGACAAAATCCTGAACCTGTCCCAGATCATTCGGAAGGACGGTTAATATTTCTTTTCTATCATATAAATCGGCCATATGCGGTGGCAAGGGCGGACGGATTCCGGTGGCTTTTTCAACGGCATCCGGGAATTTGGCCGGATGGGCACAAGCCAGAGCCACCAGCGGTATTGCAGGATTATGCCCGGCCTTTAAAGCGGCATTCAGGCCGACTGCCGTATGGGGGTCGATTGTATAGCCTGTCTCGCGGTAGCAGTTTGCCATTAAGGTCAAGGTTTGCTCATCGGAGCAACGGCTGGCTTCAAAAATTTTGCGTGCCTCTTTCATCTGCTTTTCTGAAAGCGTAAATTCACCGCTTTGTTTAAAGGAAGCCATTTTGGCACGAAGTTCGTCAGCATCTCGCCCGAGCAAATCGAAAAGGAAACGCTCGAAATTGCTGGATACCTGAATATCCATACTGGGTGAAAGGGAGGGCTCCACTTCCGCTGCAGTCATGACGCCTGTTTCAAAGAAACGGGTCAAAATATCGTTGCGGTTGGAACCTATCACGAGCTTT
This sequence comes from Micavibrio sp., assembly GCA_030824805.1. Taxonomy (GTDB): domain Bacteria; phylum Pseudomonadota; class Alphaproteobacteria; order Micavibrionales; family Micavibrionaceae; genus Micavibrio_A. Next base: position 30,740 of record JAPJRC010000001.1, on the reverse strand, counting down.
TCAATAGGAAGTCCCATCTGCATGGCGCAATAGGCAGCATAGACATTGCCGAAATTCCCCGTAGGTACAGAGAATATGATTTTGCGTTTTTCTGCACCGAGCGCAGCGCCCGCCGCCATATAGTAGACGATCTGGGCCATAATACGTGCCCAGTTGATAGAGTTTACCGCGGACAGGTTCATTTCTTCACGGAACGTCTTGTCGGCGAACATGGACTTCACCGCGTTCTGGCAATCATCAAAATTACCTTTCAGCGCGATATTAAAGACATTAGGGGAATTAACCGTTGTCATCTGCTTGCGCTGCACATCGGAGGTACGTCCCTCAGGATGCAAAATAAATATATCGATATTGCTGCAATCCTTGCACGCCTCGATGGCGGCAGAACCCGTATCGCCGGACGTTGCGCCGACAATGGTTATGCGCTGGGACTTCTTCTCTAGGACATAGTCGAAAAAACGGCCCAGCATCTGCAGCGCATAATCTTTGAAAGCGATCGTCGGCCCGTGGAACAATTCCATTATCCAGATAGACGGGCCAAGCTGTACCAACGGCGCAACGGCGTTGTGTTTAAAATTGTTTTCGTAGACTTCGACGATCATCTCGCGCAGGTCGTCATCCGGTATCTCATCCTTGACGAAAGGCTGCATTACACGGAAAGCGATTTCTGTGTAAGGCAACCCAGCCAGCGATCCTACATCTATCTTGGGCCATTTGGTCGGCACGTACAGACCGCCATCAGGCGCCATGCCGGACAGCAGAACATCGGTGAAGCTTTTTTTGTCGGCGTGGCCGCGGGTCGATACGAACTGGATCATGGTGTTATGTTTAAGCACAGTTCGGCTTATTTTCCAAGTGTTTAGGCCGTAAGCGGCGCTGCCTACGCCACTTCGAGATAGCGGTCCTGTAGATGGGCAATCAAGGGCCCAGGGGTCAATTTGGCGCCGGTTACCTCTTCCAGAAGCTCATCCGTTCGGCGCAGGCGCCCGTTGCGGTAAATCCGGTCGGCAAGCCACATTTGAACCGGCATAAAGTCTCCGGTCGCCATCAGTTCCGGAATATTTTGAATATCCTTTTTCATCTTATCGTGTATTTGCGCCGCAATCATATGGCCCAGCGTATAAGACGGGAAATAACCGAACTTGCCCACGAACCAGTGCACATCCTGTAAACAACCGTTTGCGTAGGTTGTGGGCTCAACACCCAGCAATTCTTTCATGCCGGCGTTCCAGGCATCCGGCAGGTCTTTAACCGCGAGACGGCCACCTATGAGATCCCGTTCCAGACGCATCCGCAACAAGACATGGAAGAAATACGTAACCTCATCGGCGCTCTTGCGGTCCACGCTCGGTCTTACGCGGGTTTTAATCCGGTAAAGATTTTCGGCCGTCATAGCCGGATCACCGAATTTTTGGAACAGGCCTTCGACGCGCGGCGCAAGATAGCGATAAAACTCCCGTGTACGACCAAGAATCATCTCAATCAACAAAGCCTGTGCCTCTTGCATTGCGGCCCCAAGATCCTGCCCCACTGGCTGATAACGCCATGTTTCGCGCGGCAACCCCTGGATATAAATACCGTGCCCGCCTTCGTGCAAAGCGCTCTTCATTGAATCGAGAAAGTTTCCTGCATCCGATGTCTTGATAACAAGTCGTGTGTCATCGGGCGTGCCGCCTTCAACCGGATTGTGGCCGGTCTCGTAAAGACCGCCACGGTTAAAATCAAAGCCCATTACTTTAAGTAGCGACTTGTTAAGCCATAATTGCTGCGCCGCAGGAAACGGTCCTGTTAAAGGAATGGGGTCCGGCCGTTTTGATTGCTCATCGAGTATCCATGGAAGCAATTCCTTAAGCTTGTCTTCCATACGTTTAAAGGCATGATCCACATCGGAAAGGCGCGCTCCCGGAATATATTCGCGCATCAATGCCTGATAGAGCGGGTCTGTTGCGTGATCGTTGTCCTTTAAGACCTTTGCTTCGGCAATACGCTTCTGCAGATCTACCATATCCTCGAGAAACGGTTTGGCCTCTGCCCAGTCATCGAATTTCAAAACATCACGGTGTTTGCGACGGCCTTCATACGCAAGACGCGCTTTTTTCTCCATCAGGTCCGCCGGCACCTGTGCGACATGCCTGTACATGGTTTCCATTTCGCGAAGGTTCGCGCTATCCCATTTATCCCAGGATTCCGGAGCCTTCTTTTCGTGCGCATGTGCTTCTTCGATCAGACCGGAAATTTTTTTGTTTGCCAGCTCTTCATGCATACGGCGGTAGAGAAAAGCTATCTGTCCCAGACGGCTTTTATACGCGCCCTCCGGCATGGCGGTTAGAAAGTCACGGCCGAGAGTCTCAACGATAGCGTTCATACGGCCTATATCACGGAACGCCATTTTAAGATCCATATAGGACCGCGAGGCATGCTCTTCGTATTGTTTGGTGTAGGCGTTGATGTCGTCATCCGGCGAGCGCGGCGGAGGCAGTTGCAGAACTTCCGAAGATTCGATGGCGGCAGGTCCGATATGGGCACCGATAACCGGAAGGGTCCTCGCCCAAGCTTTGACCCTGTTCCAGTAATCCTTGCCGATAACCATATGTAAATTCCTAAGCTGTGAGGTTGGGGCACTTATCTCCCCCGAGCGCGCTGCAGCCATTTCTGCCTGCCAACTATGGTCATAATATGACAGTTCTATCCCAAAAGTAAACGCCCGCACCTTATGGGGTACGGGCGTTTGATAATCAAAAAGGCTCGCTAAATAGCAAGCCCTTTACTTATTTCTTTTTTGCCGTCGTTTTTTTCTTAGCGGCTGGCTTTTTCTTGGCAGCGGCTTTCTTAACAACTTTTTTCACTGCTTTTTTAACGGTTTTCTTGGCCGTCGTTTTTTTAGCAGCAGGCTTTTTCTTAGCAGCAGGCTTTTTCTTGGCAGCCGTTTTCTTAGCAGCTGTTTTCTTCACAACGGAAGTTGCCATTTTCTTGGCAGGTTTTTTCGTAGCCATAGTCTCCATCTCCTTCGATAGTGGAAAATATTTCTTGATGATTTCAAGAAAAGGTTAAGAAGTAGTTACACGCGAATCAGTGTACTCCATTTTCGATATAAAAAAAATGATTTCTATTGACGGGTCTAAAAAACCCACAAGTGTGACTCGGAAGACACAGTTAGATTTGCAGTACCATCTAAAATTCAAATCCGTTATCGCGACTTCTCCTGCAACAAAGTCTTATAGTAACGAACCAGAAGATCGGAACGCGGCAAAAGCGTTTTCTTAAAATGCGCGGTTAGTTGTTGCAAGGTCTCGGCATCGAAAACATGACCGCGCCCTAATTCAAAGGCGCTCATGTTCCATTTCTTGAACCCTCGTACCAGCGTTTGCTCGTTTATAAGATACGTCACGTTGCTATGACGGGGGTCAGCTTCAATGTTCTGCATCAACTGACGCAGGTCCTGTTCCCTTCCTTCGATGACCTGAAGGAATTTCCCCTGCATGTAATAAAGAACGCCTGTTATATGATGCTTTTTATTTTCTTTGCGGGCAGTCCTGACAATATCATCGAGAACATTATCCACTTCGTTCTCGTGGACCCTGGCATCGCTTATGTAAGCTATGAGGTGTAATTTTGTGGGCATATTTTACTTGCTCCAACCCCAATCAATAAAATCCCGGAATCTTTTTGCCAGGCAACAGTTCCATTAGTCAGGAATGCCGCACAAGCGTAATGAGGTTATTGCGGAAATCTAAATTTTATTCCCACTCGATCGTGCCCGGGGGCTTGGACGTGATGTCGTAGACCACGCGGTTGATACCACGCACTTCATTGATGATGCGGGTCGCAACACGACCAAGGAAGTCATGGGGAAACGGGTAGTAGTCCGCAGTCATGCCGTCAGTGGAGGTCACGGCACGAATGGCGCAAACATGATCATAGGTACGTTCATCACCCATGACACCCACGGTTTTAACTGGCAGCAGAACCGCAAAGGCCTGCCAGATGGCATCATACAGGCCGGCGTTCTTGATCTCTTCCAGATAGATAGTATCCGCCTTGCGCAGGATCTCCAGCTTCTCCTTGGTGATCTCGCCGGGGATGCGGATGGCGAGGCCCGGGCCCGGGAACGGGTGACGGCGGATAAATTCTTCGGGCATGCCAAGCTCGCGGCCCAGAGCGCGCACCTCGTCCTTAAAGAGTTCGCGCATGGGTTCGACCAGTTTGAGCTTCATGTAATCAGGCAGGCCGCCGACATTGTGGTGGGATTTGATCGTCTGGGACGGGCCGCCGGTCACAGATACGGATTCGATCACGTCGGGGTATAGCGTGCCCTGGGCGAGGAAATCCGCTCCGCCAACGCGTTTGGAGCAGTCGTCGAACACGTCGATGAAAAGCTTACCGATTGTTTTACGCTTGGTCTCGGGGTCAGTTACACCTTCAAGCTGGCTCAAGAAGAGTTTCGAGGCGTCTTCATGGATGAGCGGGATGTTATAGCTGTCGCGGAACATCTTTACGACCTGCTCGGATTCGCCAGCGCGCATCATTCCTGTATCGACATATATACAGGTCAGTTGGTCGCCTATGGCTTCATGCAGCAGAATGGCTGTAACGGACGAATCCACGCCGCCCGACAGACCGCAGATGACTTTACCCTTACCCACCTGCGCACGGATTTTGGCTATCGATTCCTCACGGAAGGCCGCCATAGTCCAGTCGCCCTTACAGCCGCAAATATTGTGCGTGAAGTTCTGAAGCAAATCCTTACCGTGGGGCGTATGCACCACTTCGGGGTGGAATTGTGTCGCCCAGAAACGGCGCTCTTCGTTTGCGATGATGGCGTAAGGCGCGCCTTCGGATTTTGCAATAACTTTAAAACCCGGGGCCATTTGCGTAACGCGGTCGCCGTGCGACATCCAGACCTGCTCATGCGCGCCTTTGGCCCAGACATCCTGTGTGATGGCGCTCTGCTCCACCACATCGATATAGGCGCGTCCGAATTCACGGCTCTCGCCGCCTTCAACCTTACCTCCCAGCTGGTGCATCATCACCTGCTGCCCATAGCAGATACCAAAAATCGGAAGGCCCAGGTCATAAATATAAGTTGGCGGATGGGGCGCGTCCTTGGCGTATACGCTGCACGGGCTCCCCGAGAAAATAAGACCCTTCGGATTAAAGGCTCTTAGCTTTGCCTCGTCCGCCTGATTGAAAGGCCAGATCTCACAATAAACGCCGCTCTCTCGAAGGCGGCGGGCGATCAATTGTGTAACCTGTGATCCAAAATCGAGGATCAGGATACGGTCATGCTGGGGAAGGGTAACAGGGGCGTTTTGGGGGGCTGTGCTTGTCATGACAAGGTCATAGACGAAGATATGCAAAATGTAAAGGGTTAAGCCATTTAGACATGAATTTCGAGGCTATGCGGGGTCTTGAAAAGGCCGACCATGCCTGCTTTCGCATATTCCTGATAATAGGTATTTATATGCGGATGGTTCCTGGTGGATCTGAGGATTTCTTCTTCCTCAGGCTCCGACAGGCAGGAAACTTTCTTGAGAATGGCCTTTTCCTGTGCAGCCATGTCCCCTTCACACCAGACAATGGCACGGGCCAAAACACAAAAGCGCTCTTTGTCTTCTGGACGCGTAATTTTCCTATAGAACCCCACAACATCCTTATTGGGATTGCGCATGTCGTTTTTAAGAGTATCCAACTGGTCACGCGAGAAAGGAACTTTCCGCAGGTAGCTTTGCAAAAGCTCCTGCTCTTCCAGCGACAGGCTGTTGTCTACAAATGTGAAGGCGAAGACCGCCCGCCACATGTAAAATTCGCTGTTACTAATACCTTCATCTTCGTGCATAGGACGAAAACGATCAAAGCCTGATAAGGGTTCCCGTAAATAACCCTCGACTTTTTGCCTGTCTTCTCGGACACTTTCTCCATGAGCAAAGCATCCATCAGTTTTGAGTTCTTTCCCCCCAAAACGCCTCAGGGCGAAGAAGTTTTGCTAGAAAGTGTCCGTGCACTCGAAACATTGGAACCTTCTTTTTTGACGGTAACTTTCGGTGCCGGAGGAACGACGCGCGAGGGAACGCTCAAAACACTAAAAGCCATCAGAAGCGTTACGGATGTTCCTTTGGCCTGCCATCTGACGTTTATCTCTATTACGCGCACAGAGTTGCGGGGATATCTAGACACTCTCTGGGATATGGGCGTCCAACATATCATCGCCCTTCGCGGCGACATGCCCCCGGATTTGCAATGGCCTCTTGATCCGGACCTTGACTATTATCAATACACGTCGGATTTCATCGAAGGCATAAAGGCACATAAACCTTTTCAAATATCGGTCGGTGCCTATCCCGACAAACATCCTGATGCGCCGGACATGGCGGCCGATATACTGGCGTTGAAAAAGAAATGCGCGGCCGGCGCCGACCGGGCAATCACGCAATTCTTTTTTGACCACGACCGTTATGCCACGTTCCTGAGAGAAGTGGAAAACGCAGGCATTAAAACCCCCATCGTCCCCGGCATACTTCCGATTGGAAATTATGAAAGCCTGCTCAAATTCGCGGGAAGATGCGGCGCTTATATTCCTGCCTCTATCCGCCATAAATTTGAAAATACTGATGAAGCCTCCCACAGCGGGATAGCCACCGAGATCCTCCAATGGCAGGTGCAGGACCTTAAATCCATCGGTGCCAACCATCTGCATTTTTATACGCTCAACAAGGCGGATATGCTGCTCAACGCTTTAAAAGTTTGACACGCAGCAGGCTTCTCTGTTTAAATTAATACATCATCTAGATCAGCCGAGGGACAGGCCCGTTGACGCTGGAGCAACCTGTATATTTGTACAAGGTGCTAAATCCTGCGGCGCATGCCGGAAGATGAATAAAGCGCGTGATCAAAAACGTCTCTTTTTCAGCAACCGGAGCGCTCTTGCTACCGGTTTTTTTATTGGCTTGAGATGGAGATAATTATGAGCGAACAAACAACAGAAACGATTTGGCAGCCCTGTACAACCACTGCACGCGCTGCCGTGGACGTAGATTCCAAGTACGGATCGGTTACACCGGCCCTGTATCTTTCCACGAACTTCTCTTTTGAAGGATTTGGTAAAAAACGCCCCTACGATTACACACGCAGCGGCAATCCAACCCGCGATGAACTTGGAAAAGCCATAGCCGCGCTTGAGGGCGGCTCCAATGCCGTTATCACCTCTTCCGGCATGGCCGCACTGGATCTGGTGTTTCAATTGCTTCTGCCGGGCGATCTTATCATAGCCCCGCACGACTGTTACGGAGGCACTTACAGGCTTTTGAAAACCCGTGCCGAGCAAGGCCATTTTGACGTGCATTTTGCAGACCTGACAAAGACCGAAACCTTGCCCGCCCTTTTTGCATGTAAGCCCAGAATTGTGCTGATCGAAACACCCAGCAATCCACTTCTGCGCATCACCGACATAAAGGCCGTTACAAGCATAGCCAAGCGAACAGGCGCACTCGTCGTGGCGGACAATACTTTTCTATCCCCTATCTTGCAAAAGCCTATCGACCTTGGAGCAGATATTGTCGTCCACTCCACCACAAAATATATAAACGGACATGGTGACGTCGTGGGCGGTGCAGTCGTTTCCAAAACGCAAGAATTACATGAAAAACTTGCATGGTGGGCGAACTGCACGGGAACCACAGGCGCACCGTTCGACAGTTTCCTTACTCTGCGCGGTATTCGTACCCTGGATATCCGCATACGCCAACAGAATGACAGTGCCGAAGATATCGCGGCATACCTGAACACGCACAAAGCTGTATCACAGGTGTATTATCCCGGGCTCAAGACCCATGCTGGCTATGATGTTGCGCGCTCACAGCAAAAAGGATTTGGCGCAATGATAAGTCTGGATCTGGGTAGCCAATACGCAGCGCAACGGCTTATAGAAAGGCTTACGCTTTTTGCTTTCGCCGAGTCATTGGGCGGATATGAAAGCCTTGCTGCACACCCTGCGACCATGACACACGCATCCATGGACAAGGCCGCACAGGAAAAAGCGGGAATTACCGAGGGTCTCATACGCCTGTCCATCGGCCTAGAATCGCCGGAAGACCTCATACGCGATTTGGAACAAGCACTTAATCAATAAAACGTCCTGCCTCCTGCTTGACGGCAGGTCGTACCGCGGCCATTCTGTTACAACCGATTTTATGAAAGGAATTTATCATGGTCCTCGCCCTTAATCTGGGATTTCCCCGTATAGGCCTTAAACGCGAATTAAAGAAAGCGCTCGAAAGTTACTGGAAAGGTGATATCAGCCGCGAGGAATTGTTCAAGGTCGGCAAAGAGCTTCGCTTGCGCCATTGGCAGTTGCAAAAAGATGCGGGCATCAGCTTTGTACCAACAAATGATTTTTCCTACTATGATCATATTCTCGATGCCGCGTGTCTGTTCGGCTGCATACCTGAGCGTTATGATCTTGACGATCCGGACCTTTATTTTTCGATGGCGCGAGGAAATCAAAAGAACGGCCGTGACGTAATCGCAATGGAAATGACGAAGTGGTTCGATACCAACTACCATTACATTGTCCCCGAACTGAAGAAAGGCCAGACCTTTAAACTGTCGACGGACAAAATTTTTACTGAAACAAAAGAAGCACAAGATGCAGGGTTTGAAGCCTATCCTGTTTTGATTGGTCCTGTTTCCTTCCTGATGCTTGCAAAAAAGGCTGAAGACTTTACCGATTGTCGCTGCACCCTCGTAAAGCCTCTCGTCGATGTCTATATCGAAATCTGTAAGAAGCTTCTGGCGCAAGGCGTTACGTGGATTCAACTCGACGAGCCTTGCCTCGCCCTTGATCTGGAAGACCGTTACAAGGATGCCTATAAAACGGCTTACAAACAACTCAAAGACGCTGTACCGGAAATCAATATTTTCACGCCAACATATTTCGATGGCCTGCGCGACAATATAGATCTCGCCTTCTCACTTCCGGTAACAGCACTGGGTGTTGATCTGGTCCGCGCCCCCGACCAATTGGATGCATCTATTGCGAAGGCAAAAGAAACCGGGAAATTTCTGGTCCTTGGCATCGTTGATGGGCGAAATGTATGGAAAAATGATCTCTCGGCCTCGCTTGTGCAACTGGAAAAAGCTAAGGCCGTCCTTGGTGTAGGATTTGGTGTATCGGGAAGCTGTTCGCTTCTACACACGCCGATCGATCTTGATGCCGAAACCAAGCTTGATCCGGAACTAAAAGACTGGATGGCTTTCTCCAAGCAGAAGCTTACAGAGATTGCCACGCTTGCCAAAGGTGCATGGCATGGGCGCGATACTATCAAAGCCGAATTGGAAGCCAGCGACAAGTCCGCAGCGTCCCGCAAAGTATCGAAGCGCATTCACAACGATGCAGTCCAAAAGCGTATGGCTGCGCTTACGCCTGATATGGCCAAGCGCAAAAGCCCCTTTAGCCAGCGCCGCAAGGTGCAGCAGGCGGATTTGAAACTGCCGGCCTTCCCGACCACTACAATTGGTTCCTTTCCACAGACCGCCGATATTAGAACCGCGCGCGCGGCGTTCAAAAAAGGCGAACTCAGCGCCGCCGCGTATGACGAGGCAATGAAGAAGGAAATTCAACTGGTCGTAAAATACCAGGAAGAAGCCGATATCGACGTGCTGGTGCACGGCGAACCGGAGCGCAACGACATGGTCGAATATTTTGGCGAACAATTGGACGGTTATGCTTTCTCGCAAAATGGCTGGGTACAATCTTATGGTTCCCGCTATGTGAAGCCGCCTATCATTTACGGCGATATTTCCCGCCCGAAACCCATGACGGTGGAATGGAGCAAATACGCCCAAAGCCTGACCAAACGCCCAATGAAGGGCATGCTAACAGGCCCCATCACTATTTTGTGCTGGTCTTTCGTACGCAACGACCAAAGCCGCGAGAAAACAGCCAAGCAGATCGCGCTTGCGATTCGTGATGAGGTTTCCGATCTGGAAAAAGCCGGCATCAAGGTTATCCAGATCGATGAGCCTGCATTGCGCGAGGGATTGCCATTGCGTCAGGCAGACTGGAAAGCCTATCTGGAATGGTCGGTAGAGGCCTTCCGTCTTTCGGCTTCCTGCGTCGAAGACACGACGCAGATCCACACACATATGTGCTATGCAGATTTCAACGATATTATAGATTCCATCGGCGCGCTGGATGCGGATGTTATATCGATCGAAACATCACGCAGCCAGATGGAACTGCTGGGAGCGTTCGGCACCTATAAATATCCCAACGAGATTGGCCCGGGTGTCTATGATATCCATTCACCCCGTATTCCCTCGACACAAGAAATGGTTGATCTGCTGGAAAAAGCCGCCAAGGTTCTTCCCACCGATCAGCTTTGGGTCAATCCGGATTGCGGCTTGAAAACCCGTGGTTGGGCGGAAGTAAAACCGGCTTTGGCCAACATGGTGGAAGCAGCCAAGCAGCTTCGTGAAAAATACAAGGCAGCCAACGCCGCCTAAGGCAGCAGGACCGCCGATCCCGTGATCTGGCGGTCCTCAAGATCGCGGTGCGCCTGCGCGGCATCTGCAAGAGCATAGGCTTTCGAGCCCTGCACTTTTACGGCGCCCGACTCCAATACATTAAATAATGCCTTGGCGCTCGCCTGATAATCCATAGAGGTTGCCGTGTAATGCCAAAGTGAAGGGCGCGTTAGGAACAAAGATCCTTTGGATGCCAGAACGCGGGGTGAGAAATCAGGCACAGGTCCGGACGCGTTGCCGTAGCTTACCATCATGCCGAGCGGCCGCAGGCAATCGAGAGAATCCATGAATGTTGCCTGCCCTACCCCGTCATAGACAACATTGGCGCCTGTTCCTCCGGTATAAGAACGAACAGCCTGAACAAAATTCTCTTTTTTATAATTTATGGCTAAAACAGCGCCATTCTCTTTGGCAATTTCACATTTCTCATCGCTGCCGGCTGTTGCAATCACAATTGCGCCCAGGCTTTTGGCCCACTGGCACAAAATTGTGCCGACGCCGCCGGCAGCTGCATGAATTAGAACGATGTCGCCGCTTTTTACGGAGTAGCAACGGCGCACGAGAAATTCCGCTGTCATACCCTTAACCATGAGAGCCGCTGCTTCACGCTCGGTAAGAAAAGAAGGAAGCTTTATAAGACGGTCGGCAGGCATCAGCCTTTCTGCAGCGTATGCACCAAGGGGTGACGATGCGTAAGCAACCCTGTCGCCCTTTTTTAAATGCTTTACGCCCTCGCCGACGGCTGTCACAACGCCTGCACCTTCCATACCAATAATACCTGGCATGGCTATAGGGTACAGCCCTGTACGATGATAGGTGTCAACGAAATTCAGGCCGATAGCAGATTGTGCAATCCGCACATCACCCGCTTGCGGCAAACCGACCGCAATATCTTCAGCCCTGAGTACGTCAGGACCCCCATGCGAATGAATGCGTATGGCGAGTGTCATGCGCGTAAAATAAAGGCTGGACAGGTTTTGTCCAGCCTTTCTAAAAGGAAGCAATTTTTAGATAGCTTTTTCGAGCTTCTCGACAAGTTTCTTTCCGCGTGCGGAAAGGAACAACTCCTTACGGCGGCGATCGTCTTTGGCATGTTTTACAACAACCAGCCCGTATGGCTTCCCCATGCGGCGGGCGTTAGACAGCGCGCCGATGGTGCGGGACATAACCGACATGGAAATACCGGTACGGTCTGAAACATCTTTAAGAGATATACCCTCTTCGCCTGCGATTTCGGCAAAAACCGTAACCCATTGAATCGGAAACTCAGGGTCTATAGCGATCAGTTCCTGCAATATATTCTGCAGTTTTTTCAACTTTTTGTTTGTCATTGGCCGCTCTTCTTGTCGGTGTCCATTTTCCAGATGTGAATATAATTTGTGTATATGGCATATCTACAATCGTTTCGCAATGGTAACTTGTTTTTTTAAATATTGGCCATCTGCTGAAATCCCTGTTCCATTCACATGATACGGCGCGTACCTTCCCCAACCTCACATAAATAATCATCGCCCACCTCCATACGCATATGCTTTTGTAGCAAGCCTATACAGGTAGTGGTTGAAATGGTGTATACGGACAATCTTTACCATTTTATAAAAAAAGATGGCATCCCGAACCTGTTTCTTAACGATCATGCCTTTGATCGTATAAATCATTTTTAACCTGAAGGTTGCATAATGGACGTGTGATTTTTTCCACTCGCCAAATTTGTGAAGTGATTCAAGGCAAAGCAAACGCATTTCTTTTTCTTTACGCGTTAGCTGCAAAAGATCTGTGATATTGTTGGTAGAAAGGCACGCGGCCGGCTTTAAATTGATACGTGTGTACCATTTCGTCATAGGCAAACTCCATTATATGTTATGTTTTTGAATTGGGGATTTTTGCCGTAATACATTTAAAGAAGCTTAAATAAGATTTTCTAATTTTTTACTCTTCTGGGTAGGTGTTTTTGCATTATGCAATGCGTTCGCGTTTACGATTCTCGCAAGCTTATCAGCCGTAATGCCCGCTTTTTTTACCAATGCAAAAGGGATTTTGTTGTGTTCTATGCTGTAAAGATTACCCCGCCACAAACAGGTTTTGTCGTTAATCACGATGCGCTCACCGCCGCCGTCTATTACCAATCGGGAAGCACTGATGGCGATCTCCTGCTCTCCCTTATGCACATAAACCGCTTTGTCTATTGAGCACGGGGCTGATAGATCAAGATCCCAAAAGCTGGGGCAGGAAACGCGGATGTTATCCAGGGTGGCCCCCTCGATTAGCGTCCCCGAGAAATACGAACCCATAAAGTCAGCCCCCGTCAAATCGCTTTCAGCGAGGCAGGCATCCTTAAGAATAGCACAACGCAAATCCGCGCCTCGCAAATCGGCAAGCCCTACATCGGCACCCGAAAGATCAGCAGCCCAAAAACTTGCCTTCGGCGCCACAATTCCATCAAGAGATGCACCACGCAATTGCGCACCCCTGAAGTCCGCATAGGAAAAGTCAATCCCTTTCGCCGCCCCTTCTTCAAGGGCAGAACGAATTGTCCGCTCATTGGATTCATAAATTTTAGTGCCTGATAGTGACTTAATAATCATACTTCCCCACATAGATGTTTAATGCCAACTTATTTATGGTTAGATGGCAATAGGAAAGCTTGTCAAGTAAAATTAATCAGACGGATTTTACAAGTACAGCGGCAAAGAATCCGTCTGTAGCATGGTCTTTGGGGAAAAGGCGCAGGTAAGGCCCTTCGTTGGGAGGGGTCTGGCCAGCGTCCAGCGCTTCCGGCAAGGGCAACACTTTATAGTCCGGGTGGCGCGTTAAAAAGCCCTCTACCTGCAGCTCGTTCTCCTCGGGGAAAAGCGAGCATGTCGCGTAAACCAGCCGCCCACCCGGCTTCACCTTGTCTGCCACGCGGTCCAGAATTTCGGATTGCATGGTCATAATTTCCTCCAGAGCAGGGCCATACCATTTCCAGCGTAGATCCGGATTACGGCGCCAAGTGCCCGAAGATGAGCAGGGTGCGTCTACCAAAACAACATCCATCGCACCCTTTTGGCGGCGGAGCCATTTGCGGTTTTGCTCTTCGGAAAGACTGCGGAGTTCCACATTGTGAACTCCCGCTTTTTTATAACGGGGACGCCCCTTTTCAAGGCGTCTGGCATCGTTGTCCATGGCAACGATATTGCCTTTGTTTTTCATCATGGCTGCGAGGATCAAGGTTTTGCCGCCGCCGCCCGCACAGAAATCAAGCACTCGCATGCCCGGCTTCGCGCCGCTTACAAGGCCGATCATTTGCGAGCCCTCATCCTGTATCTCCACCAGACCAGAGCGAAAGGCCTTTGTATCGCTCATAAACGGTTTGCCGTCGACGCGAAGAGCAACGGGCGAATAAGGCGTTTTCGAGACGCGCACCTTATCTTTTTTCAAAGACTCAAGCGCTTCATCCACCGTACCTTTCACAGTGTTGACGCGAAGATCCAGCGGAGCCGGATCAATCATCGCGGTAAGATGGGGCTCAAAATCATCACCAAACAAGGCTTGCAACTTTTCTGCAGCCCAATCGGGACATTCGCTGCGTACCGTGACTGGCATTGCAGGATCGTTAAGATTTTTCCCGTAAAGAAATTCCGCGAAAGCCAGTTCGCTATCATCCAACGGATCGGCTTGATGCTTCTCACCTGTAAAAATTTGCTGCAGTTCTTCTTCCGTGGCCTGCTCGTTGAGCATCAGGTCGGCAAGAACGCGTGCGCGGGATGTATCTTGAATATTGCCCTGTCCGATCCACCAGCCAAGCCGTGCATGGGCACGCACTATCCGGTAAACGCGTTCGACAATAGAAGTGCGGTCCTTGGAACCGATAAAGCGGCGCGCGGCCATAAAATCCCGTATGGTGTTGTCCATAGGGATGCGCCCCGCATTGATGCGGGCTAGCAGATCTATGGCTGAACTGATACGGGCGGCTTCTCTCATGCTGGCAAGGGTTTAACCTGTTTTGAAGAAAAATGGGAAACTTTTTTACAATGAAAAAACCCGCCTATGGCGGGTTCTTAAAAGACCGGGAAAGATACTATTCCGCTTGGGCGGGCGCATCCGAAGCCGGAGCCTGTTCGCCGGCGGCCGGTTCCTGGGCATTAACATCGGGCGCAGATTGTTCTTGTTCCGCGGCGGCGGCCTCAGCGGCAGATGGCTCTTCAGCCTGCGCTTGAAATGCATAATAAGCAGGAGCGGCGGCGATCAAAGCGGCGGCGGCCAGCATAAGGACATATTTATTCATAATTTCTCCGAGGATGTGTGTCTTTAGCGCTTATGTCTAAGCGCTCCCACTATGCCCATGCTTTCTCATAAAATCAACACAACCGCGCAATTTTTACCGAAAAATAACAAGGGGCGGCGAAACAATATTCCGCTACCCCTTGCCTCTGAAACAAAGATTATTTTTCCAGCTTGCCGCCGTGAACCTTCCACACATGACCGTCGGTGTCTTTGTGTTCACCGTCCGGGGCAGGTGTCTTTGTGCCATCGGCCGCCACAACGAAGACGGAATCCCCCTCTACCGAGACCTTTGTACCATCTTCCAGCGTCACATGTTTTTCTGCTTCACCATGGGTTTCATGGGCGGCGTGGGTGTCTTCTGCATGGGGTTCAGCCTTAACAATTGTAGGTGTTGCAATCAGAAAACCGGCTGCTGCCAGCATAAGGGCATATTTGGTCATTTCTAAATCCTCTTTGGTAAGACGGCATGATTGCCGTGCCAAAGAAGTATGTCTTTGAACAAAATGGAATCAAGAAATGTCGAAAATTGCATGCGGCGATATTCGCCCTTTGCTAAGCGCGGAGATTGGTGGTGTCCCGCCAACCGTAACAAATTTCCTTAAGATTAGAAGGACCTATTTCGATCATTTTGCCACCAAGCTTTTGGCCGCCCATCTTTTCGTAAAAGGATTTCGCACGCGTATTGGCATCCAGAACCCACAGACATATGGCAGAATGTTTCTTGTCTTTAAGGTGGCGGGCAGCATGTTTGATCAGCATCATGCCAATCCCCTTACGCCAGTAATCGGGATGCAGATATAGCGCATATATTTCGCCGGAATGGCTGGGACGTATCGGGGATGATCCGGGAGGCGGCGTTTTAGTACGGCCCGTCACTACGAAACCGGCCGCTTTGGCACCGTCTTCCGCAAGAAACACATCGCTTTCCCCGGCGGCCATCCAGCCCGTCCAGTCAACAATACGTTTCTCTACGGATAAACCGTCCAGATACCCCTGATCGACTATGCCCCCATACGCTCCCTTCCAGCCTTCGATATGGAGCGTGGCAATCGTTGGTATATCTTCTGTTGTCGCTGCGCGTATGGTTATGGTCATAAGATTCAAATCAGTTTATTCTAAGCCCGGAAAACAGTTACAAAGGGAACAAGACCTATGGCAACCAGCCCTTCCGACAACAAAGTTCTTCTCGCCTTCATCGCCGTCATTCTGCTCGCCATTCTCGGCCTCCTGATCTATCAGGCAACCAAGAAAACGCCTGAAGAAAAAATAGCCGACAGCGTCTCTGAAACGCTTGATGAGATCGGCAATGCCGTTTCCAAAGACTAGCTTTCGGTTCTGTAGTTCGGCGCCTCTGCCGTGATCGTCACATCGTGCACATGGCTTTCGCGGTACCCCGCGCCCGTCATACGCACGAACTGTGCCTTTTCTTTCATATCGGCTATCGTTGCACAGCCTGTGTAACCCATGGCCGCGCGAAGCCCGCCTACCATTTGGTGGATGACGTTGCCGACAGGGCCTTTGTAAGGCACGCGGCCTTCGATGCCTTCAGGCACAAGCTTGTTCGATTGTTTGACGCCGCCCTGAAAATAACGGTCGGCAGAACCCTGTACCATGGCGCCCACGGAACCCATGCCGCGATAGGATTTGTAGGAACGTCCCTGATACAGAATGATCTCGCCCGGTGCTTCGTCAGTTCCGGCAAACGCGCCGCCCATCATTGCAACATCCGCGCCGGCGGCTATGGCTTTTGCATAGTCACCGGAATATTTGATACCGCCATCAGCAATAACGGGAACGCCGTGCTTTTTGGCTTCTTCCGCAACATTCATAATCGCCGTAAGCTGGGGTACGCCCACGCCCGCGACAACGCGCGTGGTGCAGATGGATCCGGGACCAATACCGACCTTCAGCGCATCGGCACCCGCATCAATAAGGGCTTTTGCGGCATCGCCCGTGGCTATATTCCCTGCAATAATTTGCAAGCCGTTGGTGCGTAGCTTGCGCACGCGTTGAACCATTTCGAGGACGCCTTTGGAATGACCGTGCGCGGTGTCGACGACGAGAACATCCAGTTCCGCATCGGCCAGAGCTTCAGCGCGGGCGATATTGCCCTCACCCGTTCCAATGGCCGCACCGACACGGAGGCGGTCTTTGTCGTCCTTACAGGCATTCGGGAATTTCTGTGCTTTCTCGATGTCCTTGACCGTTACAAGACCGATACAGCGCTCCGCATCGTCTACCACGAGAAGCTTCTCGATACGATTTTTGTGCAGCAGCTTGCGGGCCTCTTCCTTGGTAACCTTGTTATAGACTTTCACAAGGCCTTCGGCAGTCATCAATTCCTTGATCGGCTGCTTCATGTCTTCGGCAAAACGCACATCGCGGTTGGTCAGGATGCCCACCAGCTTCCCTGAGCTCTTTTCCGTTACCGGAATGCCGGAGATATTATGCTGGCGCATAACCGCCAGCGCCTGTCCGAGGGTCGCGTCGGGATCGATAGTGATGGGGTTGACGACCATACCGCTCTCATAGCGTTTGACACGGCGGACCATTTCGGCCTGCTCCTCGATGCTCATATTGCGGTGGAGAATGCCCATACCGCCGTTTTGCGCCATGGCGATAGCCATGCTTTCTTCTGTCACCGTGTCCATGGCCGAAGACAGCAAGGGAATGTTCAGTTTAATGGTTTTTGTTAATTGAGTCTGGGTGTTAACCGCATCTGGCAACACATCGCTCGCCCCTGGAAGCAGCAAAACATCATCGAACGTATAGGCTTCCGGTATCAGGATAGAGGGGGAGGAGATCGTCTTGGCCATGCAAACCCGCTTTCTTGCTTTTTATGCGTTGTTTGCAGGGCATATATAAGCTGCCCGCCCAAAAAGTAAACAAAAAACCGCTTGGTTTTGTAATTTTTTATGGTAAGCCAAGATTAGCAGAGGGTTATAAAAGAGTTTTCTATGTCCCGCGAAGCAATTGATATCGCTAAAAACGCATTGGTTGTTCTGGAAGAAGAACACCAAATGGACGTTGCACCCCTTCGCTCGATCCTGCCGTCTCTGGCACTGGATTTTGAAAAGGCCGGCAAAAACCTGTCTGAAAAACTCCTGATCGACGCAGTTTTATACGCTGAAAAACATCAAATTCCGCTTCGGCAGTTATTTACACAAAACCGGCGTGCGGCGTCCCACCAGCCCACATTCGAAGAAGTCAGTTCCCGCCTTAATCCCAATCATTTTGTTAAGCCGGATATCAGCCGCATTCTGGAATTCGGATTGGTGCATAAATTTGAGGCTCTCGATCTTATCGCCACCATGAACGACAAGAATAAAATAGAGCTGGTAAAACATGCGGCGAAGAACGGCCATACCCATTTGTGCCATCTGGCCATCGAACACTGCGAAAATCGATCTCAGGCGATCGGCACAGCCATGCGGACAGGCTTGGAAAGCAGCCAATATCATTTGGTTTATGAAACCATCCAGATAATGACCGATGACGAGATAGGCAGTATCACGCCCGACATACAAAGAACCACCAGCGATCTCACGCACAAAAGCTATCAGGCCTTTATGAAGCTTTTCAAAGATCACCGCCGTAGCAATGAAGACATACCGTCCGATGCGCTTACGGGTCTGGAGGACTGGCAAAATATCGGCTTCCGTTTAACGCCTTATATGGCGATCCGCGAATATCTGGCAGACGAGCAACCAAATATAAGAAAGCGCAACCAGACAGCGTTTGTAGCCGCCATGCTCTTGCAAACACCGGAGCGCGTGCTGCAATTCATGGATAAATGGGGGATGGAGAGCACCGCGCCGATCACGCATATGATGAACCAGATCGACCCGCCGTTCACCAAACATGTAAAATGGCATGCGTGGGGCGATGCTTTGATAAAATTCGGCCCTGCCGTCTTTTATTCCGTGCACTTCGCGCGGCAATTTCCGGAGCCTTTGCGCGGCCCGAATGGTGAAATCAGTCTGCGCGATACACGCAATGCGATATGGAACAAATGTTTCCCCAAAGACGATGCAGTCAAAGGCGTTTCAGAACTCTGCTATATCTGGCGCGTGCGTTCTGATGTCATACCGGACGCTACGGAACTATGGGCCAACCGTATTAAAACAGACCCCCACCCGTCTCAACGTATCCCGGATGTCGATATGGAATGCACACAATACGGACTCCCGGGCTATAAAGTTAAAAAATTGTCCCATGACGATCCCCGCATCATGTTTCTGGGATATTACACAAAATGCTGTGAAAAAATCGGCGATCACTTTCAGGAAACCGTCCAACTTTCATTGAAAACGCGCAAGCATGGTTACTATGTCATCACCCAAAACGACGATATCAAAGCCCATAGCTGGGCTTGGCGCGGGGAACGTGACCAGTTGGTCATCGATGGCTGGGAATCAAAAGACCCGAATATTGATTCCGAGCTTCTGGCCATTTTAACGGAAAACATGGCCGTACGCTTTGCGGATGAAGATTACGATGCCTATAAGATTACGGATGTCATTCTTAGTTTGAGCGGTGCAAATCTTACCCCGCAGTCGCACTTTCCGCTCGCAAAGGATCCAGCGGAAAGAATAGCATGCGAATGGTATTTCGAAGATGACACGCAATGGCTGGTCAAACGCATACGCAATCCGGGACCTGTCGTTAAACAGCAGAGCAGGCCGGGATTGACCGCAGCCTAAGCCTTGGCCGCACGGAACCCTTGGGCGACAACAAACGTTTCCGGCGACTCTTTGCGTGATGCGGGCGGCTTTATATGCTTGACGGTCTTGAAATCCTTTTTCATACGCGTCAGAAGTTCGCCTTCGGTGCCGCCTTGGAAAACTTTTGCCACGAACGCGCCGTTCGGTTTTAAAACCTCTACGGCAAAATCATATGCAGCCTCGACCAGCGCCATAATTTTATAGTGGTCCGTTTTCTGGTGACCTGTCGTATTGTGCGCAATGTCTGATAGCACGACATCGGCCTGTTCACCGCCAAGCGCATCGATAAGGACTTGCGGTGCATCGTCCTCCATAAAATCCATCTGAAAGAATGTAACGCCCGGAATTTCATCGATCGGCAACAGGTCGATGGCGACGACATGCTTGCAACCTTTTTCCATTGCAACCTGACACCAGCCGCCGGGGGCGGCGCCAAGATCGACCACGACCTGCCCCTTTTTGAGTATTTTGGCTTTTTCGTCGATTTCCTTGATCTTGTAAGCCGCGCGCGAACGATAGCCTTCCTTCTTGGCCTTTTGAACGTATGGATCCGTAAGCTGACGCTCGATCCATTTGATCGAGGAAATCTTCCGGCCTTTGGCGGTTTTGATCTTCTTCATGGCGCTACAAAACCATAATTAGGAAGGAAACGCAAAAGGCCGCTATAAGAATGGTTATAGAGGCAGCCATATGAACGCTTTTGTTGGATCCAGGGGAATAATACGCCAGCAGCAAGAACAATGTTATAAACCCGCCATAGGTTATAAGACCCCGGGTGAAAATGCCCGTATCCATAAGACGGAAAAACCCATATGGGTATCCAACCTGCTGCAGCAATTCCACCTGAAGCCGCAGCAGCAAAGAGCAGGACAGCACAAAACCGCAGGTTAAAAGCCGTTTCCCCCGCTCCATTGTAAGCAGCGCCACGGGCACCCACAAAAGATCGATCCACGGAAGGATGGTTTGTGCGTTTAAGTCTATGTTCATACTCTTGCTTTTGGTAAGGTTCCCCGGGCGGTAAGCCCTGATTTCACCATAATTCGGTTTCATAAATATTACTATGATGTTTTCGCGCACATCCTGCCTGATGCTTTCGGCATTGATACTTTCTGCAGCAATTCTGCCGAAACCCGCGGCGGCGCAAGCCGTTATCCGCGACACCGAAATAGAAGCCTATATGCAGGAATGGCTGAAGCCGGTATTCAGCGCAGCGAGCATGAGCCCGGACCAGGTTAAAATCGTGATCGTTCAGGATGACCAGATCAACGCATTTGTCGCCGGCGGGTCTAATATCTTTCTTTACACCGGTCTTCTGATGAAGACGGAAAACCCCGGGGAAGTGATAGGCGTTGCCGCACACGAACTTGGCCACATTACCGGCGGGCATCTTGTCCGTGGGCGCGAAGCCATGGAACAGGCTTCGTATGAAAGCATTCTAGGGATGATACTCGGTGTCGGCGCTGCCATAGCGACAGGCGATGGCGGGGCTGCGGGTGCCATTGGTACGGGCGCAAGCTCCATGGCGCAGCGCCGTTTCCTGACCTACTCCCGTACCTTCGAAGCCAGCGCAGACCAGGCCGCCTTGCGTTATATGGAAGGCGCGCAGATCAATCCGACGGGACTTGAAAGCTTCATGCACAAACTTGAAGGACAAGAGCTTCTATCGACAGATCGCCAATCCGAATATGTGCGGTCCCACCCCCTTACAAGATCACGTATCGAATCTATCAACGCGCGTGTCGTCAAATCTCCCTACAAGGACAAGGCATACCCCGCTTCGTGGAACCAGCAGCACAAAATCATGCTGGCAAAATTGATAGGATTTATACGCCCCGGCCAAGTTGCCTGGATTTATGACGACCGCGACAATTCGCTGCCCTCGCTTACGGCACGCGCGATTGCCGCCTATCGAACCAATGACGTTCCCCGCGCGCTGAAACTGGCGGACCAGCTGATCGCGGCCGAGCCGGATAATCCATACCATCTTGAACTCAAGGGCCAGATGCTGATGGACTTCGGACGATTGAAAGAAGCCATACCTTTCTACGAGAAAGCCGTCGCTGAAAAGCCGGATGCAGGCCTGATACGCATATCCCTTGCCCATGCACAGCTGGAGACTGCCGGAACCGACAAGGCAAAGCTGCAGAAATCCATCGATAATCTGAAAATTGCGTTGAAAAGCGAAGCCAAATCCACCCGCGTGCACCGATTGCTGGCAACAGCCTATGGACGCATGGGTGACGAAAGTCGCGCAAAACTTCATCTTGCAGAAGAAGCCGTTCTACAGGGCAAATACCAGTATGCGAAAGACCAAGCCAACACCGCGATTAAAGGGCTGAAATTCGGCTCTGCGGACTGGATCCGCGCCAACGATATCCTAAGTTATGTACAAACCCAGAAAGGTGGACGGGACAGGGAAGAATAACCGCTCTTTTGCCCTGCCCAAACCCGATCAGGTAAGATAGTATAAGTGCCGAATTAAATTGAACTTTACCCTTTTAAGGAGATTACCCAGTGAACCGTTTTGCCCTTCCCCTGATGATGGCCGCTCTTGTCCTGCCGACAGCCGCCAAGGCCGAAATGACCGCCGAACAGAAAAAAGAAGTTGAGGCGCTCGTTCACCAATACATCCTTGAAAATGGCGGATTGCTCATCGAGAGCGTGAACAAATTCCAGGCAAAGCAGGAAGAAGAAACGAACAAGGAAGCCGCCGTAAAAGCCAAGGCTCTGCTGGAAACTTTGAAGAAGGATAAAGATGTCGCCTTTACGGGCAATCCTGACGGCGATGTCACAGTTGTCGAATTCTTCGATTATAACTGCGGCTACTGCAAAAAGGCTTTTGAAGAAATTCAGAGCCTTCTCAAAGACGACAAGAATGTGAAAATTGTCCTGTACGATATGCCTATTCTTGGGCCGGACTCTCTCGAGAGCGCAAAATGGTCTCTCGCCGCGAAAAAACAGGATAAATACTTTGCCTACCACACGGCTCTTATGAATCATCAGGGCGGCAAGGACGAAGCCACCTTCAAAAAGCTGGCCGAAGATGCGGGCCTCGATGCCGACAAGCTGGCCAAGGATAAGAATGATCCCGCGATCGAGGAAGAAATCAAAACCCACATCCAGACCGCACAGGAACTGGGCATTCAGGGAACGCCGGGCTTCCTGATCAACGAGAAGATTTTCCGCGGTTACATTCCCTATGATGTGATCCAAAAAACGATTGCCGACGAGCGTAAGCAGTAAACGAATAGCGATTTTTTATGCTGTTCCGAATTATTGCTGTTTGTCTGGCACTCGCGGCTTGTTACGCGGCGTTTGAAATCGCTGTTGCCTGGCGCAACCACGACAGGCTGTACAATCCGCACACCTCGTTCAGCATTTTGAACGAGGGGAACCAAACGACGATCACAATCGTTGAGTTCATGAATTACGACTGCCTGAATTGTCGTGGCACCCATAAAAGCCTGATAGATTACGCAAAAGCCAATCCTGACGTCCGGATCGTGGTTAGACCATTTCCGAATGCTGGAGGTTTTTTCTACTCAGAAGAAGCTGCAAAAATGGTCATTGCAGCGGGTTTACAAGGCAAGTTCTGGGAGATGGACAAAGCAATCGTAGATTATCAAAACAGGCCGAACGAACGCTTTTACCGTGAAACTGCAGGATTGCTCGATCTCGACTATGAAAAAATGCAAAAGGATGCCGAAGGCGAAGAGGTTCAAAACATATTGGGTGACAACGCAGAGGCCGTACAGCGGGCAGGCGTTACATCTGTCCCGGCATTAATGATAGGCGATAAACTGCATCAGTTCGATAAAGCCTTGACGCTAAATGATCTGATCAGCATGGTAGCGGCAGAGAGAGCAAAATAAGAGACAATAACGATTTATCAATGACGAAAGGATTACCGACTATGAAACGCAAACATTATTTATTCCCTTTGATGGCCGTTACGGCGTTCTCGCTCAGCTTGGCTGCCTGCGACGACAATAAAACAGAAGACACAGCGGCAACCGAAACAACCGTTGCTGCCGAAGCCCCTGTTGCCGCAGAGACTGCTGCGCCTGTAACCGCAGTGGTGCATGCCGAAGGAGCAACAGCCTATGCAACGGCCGCAGGTTCGACCAACGGCGCTGTATTCCTGACTCTTCACAACCAGCAAACCGCAGCGGACAAACTGGTGGGTGCAAGCTCCCCGGTTGCTACGACGGTTGAACTGCATGAAAGTGCTGTGGATGCAAACGGCGTTGCCACAATGACAAAAGTCGATGCTATCGAAATTCCGGCAGGACAGCAGGTCAGTCTGAAACCGGATGGCTATCACATCATGCTGCTGGGCCTGAACGCCCCGCTGACAGAAGGCACGCCTTTTGATATTACGCTGGATTTTGAAAATGCAGCCGATGTTACACTCCCTGTGACTGTAACGGCGCCTGTTGCTGCGGCAACGGAAGCTACGCACGAAGGCCATGACCATGGTGCCGTAGCGCCAGACGCCAGCGCCACGGATGCAACGGCCTCTTCTACCACGGTTGACGAATCTCCGGCCGAGCCAGCAGGCACCGCAACGGAAGGCGTAACAACACCGGCTGAAACAACACCTCTGGATGAGTCCGCAACGGACGCTCCGGTTGTCGATGAACAGCCAGCCCAGTAAAAAAATACTTATACTAAACGGCCCGAACCTCAACATGCTTGGGGTTCGGGAACCGTCTATCTACGGGCATCAAACGCTCGATGATATACGGACCATGTGCGTAGAGCGTGCTGGCGAACTCACCTACTTCGTTGACTTCCGCCAAAGCAATCATGAAGGCGAGCTTGTCACCTGGATACAGGAAGAACGTACAACAATCGCTGGTCTTATCATCAATGCCGGGGCCTATACGCACACGTCGGTTGCAATTCATGACGCGTTAAAACTACTGGATGTGCCCGTTATCGAGGTACATTTATCAGACCCCGAAACACGGGAAGAATTCCGTCATTTTTCATATATTACGCCTGTGGCCGCAAAAGTCATAAAAGGCAAGGGCGCCGCGGGTTACACCGAGGCTGTTACCGCCTTGTCCACACTCGTAAAATCCTAGATCTGCCGATTCCTTTGACTTTTAACGCTTTTTTCTCTATTCAGTGGCGTTTGAACGTTAACGAATATAATAGCGAGACTCATGAAAATCGACGCTAAAGCGATCCGCCAGCTTGCGGACCTCCTGAACGAAACCGGCCTTTCGGAAATCGAAGTGGCCGAAGGGGATCAAATGATCCGCGTGAACAAAGGCGGCGCCTTTATCGGCGCAGGCCATGCGCATGCTGCGGCAAATTTCAGCATGCCATCCGATCCGACAGTGCCGCAGGCCGCCAATACGGCCAAACCGGCAACGATCACCGGCGATCATCCGGGTGCTGTTACATCTCCGATGGTTGGCACAGCCTACCTCGCGCCCGAACCTTCCGCGGCACCTTTCGTGAAGAAGGGCGATACCGTCAATGCTGGCGATACGCTCCTCATTATCGAAGCCATGAAAGTCATGAACCCTATCAAGGCAAGCAAAGGCGGAACGATCACACAAATCCTCGTCGAATCCGGCAAACCTGTCGAATACGGCGACGTGCTGATGGTTATCGAATAAGACATGTTCAAAAAAATCCTCATTGCCAACCGTGGTGAAATTGCGCTGCGCGTTATACGCGCCTGCCGCGAGATGGGTATCCAGTCCGTTGCTGTACACTCCACAGCCGACGCAAATTCCATGGCTGTGCGCCTCGCAGACGAATCCGTTTGCATAGGCCCTCCATCGGCAAAGGATTCGTATCTGAATATTCCCGCGATCCTGACAGCAGCTGCCGTAACAGGTGCGGAAGCCATTCACCCGGGCTATGGTTTTCTTTCCGAAAATGAAATGTTTGCTCGTATGGTGGAAGAGCATGGCTTTACCTTCATCGGCCCCAAGCCGGAACACATCGAAAAGATGGGCGACAAAGTTCGCGCCAAGCAAACCGTTATGGAGCTCGGACTGCCCGTGGTTCCAGGATCTGACGGCGCTGTAACATCCGTTGAAGACGGTCTGGCATTCTGCCGCAAGGCGGGTTATCCGGTCATTATCAAAGCTGCTTCGGGCGGCGGTGGTAAAGGCATGAAGGTTGTCCGCAGCGATGACCAGTTCCGGGAAATGTATTCGACGGCGCGCTCCGAGGCCAAAGCCAATTTCGGCGACGACACGGTATATATCGAAAAATATCTCGAAAGACCGCGCCACATCGAAATCCAGATTTTCGGCGACAAACACGGCAACGGTATCCATCTTGGTGAGCGCGACTGTTCTATCCAGCGCCGTCACCAAAAGCTTGTGGAAGAGGCCCCCTCGCCCGTTCTCACCGAATCCGAGCGTGATTATATCGGCTCGCTCGCGGCCGACGTTATACGCAAAATGGGTTATGTTGGCGCCGGGACGATCGAGTTTCTGTACGAGGACGGCAAGTTCTACTTTATGGAGATGAACACGCGTATTCAGGTGGAACATCCTGTGACCGAACAAATCACGGGCATCGACCTGATTGCCGAGCAGATCAAGGTTGCTGCGGGACTGCCGCTTTCTCTTAACAAGGAAAGCATCAAACTGCGCGGTCATGCGATCGAAATCCGCATCAACGCGGAAGATCCTGATACATTCGCCCCTTCACCCGGCAAGATTCAGCAATTCCATCCCGCCGGGGGCTTTGGCGTACGTTTCGATTCGGCAATCTATGGTGGTTATTCCATCCCGCCCTATTACGATTCCATGATTGGCAAGCTGATCGTGTTCGGCAAAAACCGCGAAGAATGCATCCACCGTATGCGCCGCGCGATTTCTGAAACCGTCGTAGACGGCGTTAAGACAACGCTTCCCCTGCACGCATGGATCTTCCAGCAGGAAGAGTTCCTCTCCGGCGAATACAACATCCACTGGCTGGAAAAGAAGCTGGCAGAGCGCTAAACTGATCCTATGAAGGATCTGATCCAGTCCGTTTTGGATGCTTATCGTGAAGGCGTTTTCCCGATGGCGGAAAGTGCAGACGATGAGGCTGTGGCTTTCTACAGGCCCTATATGCGTGGCCTTATTCCGATCAGGGATCTACACATCCCTACAAAACTGCTGAAAGAAATCCGGCAAGGCCTCTATACTGTAACGCTGGACAAAGCGTTCGAGGACGTGATCGATGGTTGCGCACGCGAAACACCCAAGCGCTCAAACACTTGGATCAACGGCCCCATTCGCAATATTTTCATCGCATTGCATAGAGCGGGACATGCACACTCTGTAGAATGCTGGGACGAAAATGGCAAACTGGTGGGCGGCCTCTATGGATTGGCTATCGGCAAAGTATTTTGCGGCGAGAGCATGTTTTCAATCAAACGCAGCGCAAGCAAAATCGCGCTTGTGCATTTGTGCGCCCTTTTATGGAAGAGCGGTTTTACCGTTCTTGATACGCAATTTATAAATCCGCATCTTCTGCAATTCGGTGCATATGAAATGAAGCAGGAAGATTATGAAGCGTTGATAAACACGGAAATGGACTGCGATACCTCTATCGCCGACACAACGAATGGGTTCGGTAATATTCTGAATGACTATCTGGCGGGGCGTGCCACGGGCAATGTATCCACCGTGTAAAGATGGTGACGCGTATCGCCTTTGGCCTGCTTCACACGATACATGATCTTGTCTACACAGTGCATGTTCATTTCTGCAGTTTTTTCCGCATTAAAAGGCCAGATACCGACACTGCCCCGCACGGCAATCTGCGTTTTTTGCCAGGGGAAGCTTAATGTCTCCAGTGTTCCAATAATCTGGTCTCTTTTGCGAAGGGCGTCGTTCTGGCTGATACCGTACAGAATGATTGCAAATTCATCTCCGCCCATGCGCCCGACATCGTCTGTCTTGCGAACACATTTTTTCAAAGCATCGGCGACAGTCATCAGGGCGCGATCACCTGCGGCATGTCCGTAATTGTCGTTAATTGGTTTAAAGCCATCCAGATCGATAAAGACGATGTAGTTTCCTTCTTGTTTACGGCGCTCATAGGTAGGCCGCTCCCCGGAATGCAGCTTGCCAAGCTGGTCCATCATATATGTTTTATTGAACAGGCCCGTCATGCCATCGGTATTGGCGCGCAGTTCGGATGATTTGTATTTTTCGTACAATTCCATCACAGCATGCGCGGCCTCATCAGGATGATCGCGCAACAAGCGGGCGACTGCCTGTAAGGTCGATTCAGGATCACCCTGATGTTTGTCCAATAGCGAAAGCAGCCCGACTGAATTGGCTGGCGCTTGGCTAAACTGTTGTTTTAGATTGTTTTTTATCATACACACCCTATACTTTAGGTGGTGCATATCTAACACCCTATTAATATTATGTCAAACATATATTAAGGCTTTATTGAGGTTTATAGGGTGCGTTCGGATCGTACGCTGGTTGAGCGTTTGTGCCCTGTTGGTCCATGAAATCGTAAGCCGTGCGATTATCGCCTGTGGGATCTTGAGGACGAATGGCTGGCTCTGGCATATTCTGCGCCGGAACTTGTGCATCAGGCGATGGGTAGGCGCTTGGCGAATAGGGCGCGTTGGGATCGGTGATTACGGGCTCAGGCGCTGTTTCTTCGACTTCAGCCTCTGCATCAGTGGGAATGGGCTCCGCAGATTCTTGTGCAGGCGCCGCATTATCCGGATCGGCTTCCATGTCCACAGGTGCTTGGCTTGCAGACGCCTCTGCCGTACCCGCTGCCGGAAGGCTGGTCTGGTCCGCATCCGCATCGGTTTCCGCAGCGGCGGCTTCTTCGTTAGGCTCTTCCCTGCCCAGACAATCCAGTACCCATACATCGTATACAGGATGGTCCATCGGCGATAATGCCGGTGAAGAAGCGAACATCCAGCCGGAAAAAGACCATTCAGATTTTTCTTGGCCAGGCGGCACTTCCCAGATTTGCAGGAAGGCAGCGCTTTCCGGCTTTTCGATCGGCGGCGCTTTTCGGCAAGCCTGAATCTTTATGTAGAGAGGGCCATACTGAATGGTGGAGCCAACCTTGGCTTCGAACGTCACCGTACGGCCCACCGATTTATCCAAACCTTGCAGCTTTACCGAAGGATAATCCTCCATAACCGCATGGGCGGGAGAAGCCGTCAGCAAAGCAAGCGTAAATAGGCTGGCAAAATGACGGCGCAAGGATGTCTCCTTTAAAGAATATTATGGGCTTTCGGGCAGCGCTTCACCGGCACCGCCTTCCAGTGCAGGCGTGGTGGTCGTAGCGTCCGTAGAAGAACCGCCGTTGCCGCCGCTCTTATCCATGCTGAAGATAAATTTGCCGAGCAGCTGTTCAAGGTTCTGCGGTGCCTGCGTGTATTCGATATGACCGCCGGAAGCGAGCATCTCTTCGCTGGAGCCTGGCTGCAACTCCATATATTTGCCCCCGAGAAGGCTTTCGCTGCTGATGAAAGCGGATGTGTCATCAGGAAGCTTTATGGAATCATCAATCGACATGGTAACGCGCGCCATGTAGTCATCCGGCTTCAGTTCAACTTTTGCGATGCTGCCGATTTTTACGCCACTAATCTGAACCGAGTCGCCGACGCCAAGCCCGCCCGTGCCTGAAAAATCGGCCGTGATGTTGTAACCGTCGACATCGCCTACGCTGGCGGATGAATAGCTGAATCCCAAAAAGACCACGGCCACCAAAAGCACAACAGCGCCCAGAACGGTTTCAATAGCATTGCGTTTCATAGTTTTAATCCCCTTAATTTATTCCGGCTTCCAGGCTTCATAATCGCCTGTTGCTTTGTCGCGTTTTCCACCGGACAAGACATGGCCCGGTGGACGGTAGGCTTGTGTTGTGCCTGTCAGGTTCGGGCGGTGCGGTTTTTGCCAGATGCGACGGTAACCGACACCCGCCTCCGGAACGATATCCGTCTGATGATGCAGCCAGCCATGCCATTCGGGTGGCACCGAAGACGCTTCCGGCTCTCCCTTGTAAATCACCCAGCGGCGATCCAGCTTGTAACCCTTGCGCGGTTTTGCGGTGTAATATTTGTTGCCGTATGCGTCCGTGCCCACTGAGCGAGCTCCCGTCACCAAAGTAACAAAGTGAATGTGAATCGGAGACATTACGCCCAGCAAATTCGCGATCGGAGTGAGAAGTCCCATAGAGGCCGCCTTTTTTCTTTTCGAAGGTAAAGATTTGGCCTAAAAAGGCCTGCAGATCAAGTTTTTATGAAAGAAAGCCCGCAAAAATGACCGAGATTGAAGCACGCCTGCAACAGCTGGATCTTGCCCTGCCCGATGCAGCACCTCCGGCGGCCAACTACGTGCCTTACACGATTTCGGGAAACACTTTGTTTATTGCGGGCCAGATTCCTTTTCTGAACGGCGAGCGTGCGCATATCGGCCGCCTTGGCGAGAATATGGGAATTGAAGCGGGTCAAAAAGCCGCACGTGCATGTGCTTTGAACATTCTGGCACAGGCCCTCGCTGCCGTAGGCGGTGATGAAACCCGCATTCTACGCTGTCTTAAACTCGGCGGCTTCGTAAGCTGCACCCCAGATTTCGATCAGATGCCTGCGGTTATAAACGGGGCATCGGATCTTATCGCCCATGTTCTGGGTGATCGTGGGAAGCATGCGCGTTTTGCGGTCGGTGCACCCAACCTGCCGTTTGGCGTAGCGGTTGAGATAGATGCGATCTTCGAAATCAGACCGTAATTACAACCAAGCCCACATGATGATCGGCACGCCGAGTACGACAACAAGGATTGAAAGCGGCAACCCCAAGCGCCAATAATCGGTAAATTTGTAGCCGCCAGGTCCCATAACCAACGTGTTGGATTGATGGCCTACGGGCGTTAAAAAGTCGCACGATGCCCCGACAGCCACTGCCATCAGGAATGCGTCTACATCTACGTTAAGATTTTGCGCCATGTTCGCGGCAATAGGTGCCATCAGCAACACAGTAGCAGCATTGTTCAGAAACGGTGTGACCAACATCGTCGCAACCAATACGGCAGCGAGGACCCCGAAAAGCGGGAGGCCCGCTGTGATATCGGAGATGAATTTGGCGATCAGTTCTGCCCCACCCGTATCTTGCATGGCTTGCGTGACGGGTATCAAAGCACCAAGGAGAATAATCACCGACACATCTATGGAAGAATAGATTTCATTCGGACGCATGATTTTCAAAATGGCTATGAGAATAACTC